>RPQK01000423.1 GCA_003819755.1 Acidobacteriota bacterium
ATCCGGCGGATCGTCAACGGCTGTGCCGCGCAACAGCTGGTGGCTCGCCGAGATGTGATTGCGCCGCAATTCATTTCTTATGGTCTAGTTATCCGTGCAATCAACAGAAAGCTCTGTCTCAAGCAGGCCTAACAATTCATTCAAGCCGACGCCGCTTCGCGGCGCGGCTTAATTCAGGCGTTGGCCAGACAGTGGAGTCGCCATGAGGTGGCGTAGAGCGACGGCCGATGACGTCCACGTGCTCGCCCCGATGAATGCTCGCCTGATCCAGGACGAGGGGCACCGCAACCCAATGACCGTCCCACAGCTTGCTGGGCGCATGGCCGAGTGGCTGCGGGCCGAATACGAGGCCGTGCTGTTTGAGGATGAAGGCACACCGCTGGGGTACGCGCTGTTCCGACGCGACCCCGATGCGATCTATCTTCGACAGCTCTTCGTTGAGCGTGAGCACCGGCGCCGAGGCGTCGGCCGCACTGCCGTCGGCCTTCTCCTTCGCGAGGTCTGGCCCGCAGGCAGTCGTATCACTCGACCTGTAGCCTTAACACGCCTGTTTCTCGACAACCGCAGGAATAAGGCTCAACCAGACGCCGAGATTCGGGTGGAGCAGATCCAAGGGTCCGTGATGATGTTTTCGGGGAAAAAGGACGAAATTTGGCCCTGTGCTCTGATGGCAAGTCGGGCGGCGGAACGACTGAGGCGAAATAGGCATCCCTACCCAGTTACGCACCGGTCGTACGAGGACGCCGGCCATTGGATGCCGTGCGTGTATGTGCCGACAGCCGGCGAGCGATCGGGGATGAAACTGAGCATCGGTGGAACACCAGAGGGAGCAGCGCAGGCCCAGGCTGACTGTTGGCAGACAATTCTCCGTTCACTGAACGGTATCGGCTCTCGGAAAGGGTCTCCTGAGCCCGCTGCATTTTGATTCCGAGTGAGATTGACCAAGGCGACGACATCTGCTGATCGCAGGACGGGGGCGAAGGAGGAGACCGACGAGGCGGCAATCAAGGGGAATCCACCAACTGCCATTATCTTCAGGCTGAGTCGCTTGAGTGTCCTCTCACCTCCGAGCAGTCCGCGCTCGACGATTGGAGCCTCACGTTTCAGGTTGTCTTCGAACGTGTTCCGCCGGAAGCATTGCTCTCAGTCGTCGATTTTCACTCCAAGCAAACGCCGCCTGGGCTACGGTGGTCGAAAAGGCACTGAGTCAGCACACCGAACTCTCCGTCAGACTTCCGTCCCCGGCAAATAGCCTCAGCGTCGCGGCTTCCTCGGTCGTTTGCCATGGAAACGCTTGGTAGTCTTGGCCGGCTGGCAGGCGCGGCGAATCGCGGCAATCAACTGCTCCACCGGACTGGTCTTGGTCAAGTAGTCCACGGCCCCGGCGTCGCGCATGGCCTGGGCGCGATCGGCCTCCTCGAACATCGACAGCCCGATAATGCGGATGTTGGGGTAGTCGTTATGGATCGCCTGAGTAGCGTCCACCCCGTTCAGGTTCGGCATATTCAGGTCCATCAGGATCACGTGGGGCGACAATTCGCTGGCCAGTTGGACGGCCTCGAGCCCGTCGGCCGCCCCGCCGATCACCTCCATGTCAGGCTCCTGGCCGAGCAGTTGCGTCAAGCCCTGCCGCGTCACCGCATGGTCGTCGGCCAGCAGCACTCGGACCTTGGCGCCTGGGAGCGGTGGGACCGCCTCGACGGCCTGACCATGGCCCGACGGCTCCTCAGCCGCTAGTGGCGCGGCCCGCGTGGCCGGGGGTTGCCGCATCGGCGCGGTTAGCACGAGCACGCTGCCTTGGCCGGGGGTGCTTCTGACCTCCATCTGCCCGCCGATCAGCTCCAGCCGCTCGCGGATGCTGAACAGGCCGAATCCCCCGCCGTCAGTGCCAGGCCTCACCTTGTCCGCCTCGAAGCCGACACCTTCGTCGGCCACGGTCAGCTGGATCTGCCGGCCCTTGATTGGCCGCAGGGTCAGCGTCGCCGATTTGGCCTGGGCGTGCTTGACTACGTTGAACAGCAGTTCGCGGCCGGACTCGAACAGCAGCACCTTCACGTCCTCCGTCAGCGGCAACGGCCCTTTCGCCATAGACAGGTCCACGAACAAGCCATGCTTTTCGGCCATCCACCGGGCTAGCCACTGAAGTCCCTCGACCAGGCCGGCTTCGTGCAGGATCGGGGGACTGAGCTCGGCCGTCAGCGAGCGCGAAGCCCTGACGGCCTCATCCAGCAGTCCGATGGCTTCGCCGGTCGCCAGTTGAACCACCGAATCTTCGTGGCGCCCGAGCACGGCAAGCCGGAACTTGCAACCGACCAGGAGCTGCTGGAGTTGGTCGTGCAGCAGCCTCGCCATCCGCCGGCGCTCGCGCTGCTCGGAGAGCGTGAGCTCGCCGGCCAGGGCCCGAAGCTGGGCCGCCCGGCCAGCCAACTGCTCGTTGGCCTGTCGCAAGGCCATTTGGGCCTTCCTGATCTCGGTGATGTCCAGGTCCATCTCGAGGATCATGGGCGAGCCGTCAACATCAGTGAAGGGGAAGTCGTAGGTGTCGATCACGCTCCCGTCCGGAGCGGGTAACTCCCAATGGTGCGGCTGGCCGGTTTCCAGCACTTTGTAGGCCTGGCAGAAGTTGCACGGCTCGTCCTGCCCGAAGCAGAACTCGTAACAGCGCCGGCCGTTGGACTCGCCGAATCTCTCGCGGAAACCGCGATTGGCAAAGGACACGTGATAATCCGGCGTCAACAGGCAGACCATAGCCGGCAGCGCCTCCAGCACGTCAAAGAGGCGCTGGCGCTCGGCCTTGATGGCCACTTCGGAGCGCAGACGGTCGGTGATGTCGCGGGCGGCGGCAAAGACTCCGGCCACCTTGCCCTGCTCGTCACAGTAGACGCTGGCGTGGTAGACGGCGGACATCACGCGTCCGTCGCAGTGGCGCAACTCAAGCCCATAGTCGCGCACGGCGCCGTCGCGGAACACCTGCTCGTAGCCCGCACGGGCCTTGGCCGGGTCGGTGAAATAGTCGCAGAAATCGGTCCCGACAAGCTGCTCGCGGGTCAGGCCGGTGGCCGCCTCCGTGGCAGCGTTGACGTCGGTGATCTTTCCGTCGGGGCCGATGGTCACCAGCGGGTCGAGGCTGGCCTCGATGAGATTGCGGTTGTAAGCGTTGGCCTGGACCACCTCGGCCGTACGTTCAGCGACTCGCTTCTCCAGCGTCGCGTTCAGCTCCCGTAACGCTTCCTCCATCCGCTTGCGCTGCGTAATCTCAGCGGAGATTCCGGCCACCGCGTATATCCTGCCCTGTGAGTCGCGAAGTGGAAACTTCGTCGTAAGCCACGTAATCGAGCGGCCTTGGAGCTTGCTGTATTCCTCGAACTCCATGGCTCTCCCCGCCTCGATCACCCGGTGGTCATTGGCCTCATGCCAGTCTGCGTCCTCCTGAGGCATGAATTCGCAACGCCTCTTTCCGATCATCTGCTCCGGGGTGGACTTGAGCAAATCCGCCACGGTGGCATTGGCCAACACAAAGCGCTCTTCCAGATCGAAGGCATAGACAATGGCCGGCGTGTTGTCGATGACGCTCTGGATCTCCCTGTGAGCCGCGGCTAGCGCCTCTTCGGCCTGTTTGCGGGCAGTCACGTCGATGCCGACGGAGAGGAATTCCTTGAGCTTACCGTCGGGACCGTAGATGCCCGAGTTGGTCCACTCCAGCCACGCCCTGCGCCCGTCCTTGCACATGTTCTCGTTGGCGTTGGTGCGGAAGGCGTCGGGATCGGCGGCGATCTCATCCACCATCGTCGCCAGGTCGCGCCCCGAGCTCTCCCGCGGCGGCACGACCGCCCCCACCGCGTGCTTGCCGATCAACTCCTCGGCCGAGTAGCCGAAGAGCTCCAGTGCCCGTTGGTTGGCGAAAGTGATAACGCCGTTAGGGGCGACACGCAGGATGATGGCAGTCGTGTTCTCGACCACGCCGCGATAGCGGTCCTCGCTCTCGCCCAGCGCCTCCTCGGCCGCCTTGCGCGCGGTGTTATCGGTAATCGAGGCGACCCATCCGACGACCTGGCCGCGTTCGTCCCGGTCAGGCATGTAGATCATGTGCAGCCAATGCGATTGACCGGTGACGGCGAAATGGACTTCGTCTTCGTATTCGACTGGCTGGCCTCGCAGGACCTGCTCGACATGCGGACGGATGGTCGCGAAGCCTTGGGCACCCATGATCTCCAAAATCGGTTTGCCAATGACCTGATCGGGGGTGCTGCCCAAGATGGCGGCGTAAGCGTGGTTGATATAGAGATACCGCAAATCACGGCTGCACCGGGTCAACATCACCGGGGTGATTTCTGTGACGGCGCGCAGTTCCGCTTCCTTGCTGCGCAGCGCCTCCTCGGCGTAACAGGCGCGCTCGACCGCGGCCGCGCGGGCAACGTCAAGGCATTCGGGTTGTTGTCGGCGCACGGCGGCCAGCTCAGCCTCGGACTTGGCCAGCCGGGCCTCAAGCTCGACGTAGGTGGGCTTCGCATCGCTGCTCATGAACGGACCTCCCTGACTCTCCGCAGGCAACGACCGTCATTTGCGCCAGATAGAACTAGCGGAGCCTATCATAAGCCCGT
Source organism: Acidobacteriota bacterium (assembly GCA_003819755.1). Taxonomy (GTDB): domain Bacteria; phylum Acidobacteriota; class UBA6911; order RPQK01; family RPQK01; genus RPQK01. The sequence continues at coordinate 4,602 of RPQK01000423.1, forward strand.
CAGCCAGCGGAACACCGATTTCCCTCGGGTGGTCCGGTTGTTCTTCGAGCATGCCCCCGCTGATCGTCCCCGGTAAGATGGTTTTCATAGCATGCGGCCGGGTCATGATGGTACTTCGCGATACAGTGGTTGAAGCGGCCTTCAAATGGATACAAGGCAAGTAAGTTCGAGGGGTGGACCCGAGTCGGCTAGTGATATTTCTTGAACGTCGGCCAGGCCGCTTTTGCCGAGAAGCGCGGCCCGCGGGCAATGTAGATCGGGATCTCGCGTTGCGGACGGGTGCAGTATTCGCAGGTGTGAACGGCGGCTTCGACAACGGTGTCGAATTGGCGGTTCAGAGGTTCCCGATCCGCAAAAACCACAATGTAGGTCTTGACCGAGTCGGAAGGCGGTCCCCAGTCGTGATAGCTGTTGTGGGTACCGAAGACCGGCGGAAGCGCGAAGTCCGGCCCATACAGCTCCAGCGCACCCGCCTCGCCGTAACTCGTGCTCACCAGTACCGCGTTTCGTTGTTCCTCGGGCGGGAGGCCTCGATAGACAGTCGCAACATCTTGTGCCAGCTCTCGCCAGCTCAACCGGTCGGCGATCCACTGCGGCAACAATTCGTTCGTCTTTCCGATTTCCAGATCAAGCGAGAAGCCGATCGCAGACAGATAGCGGTGAAGCAGGGGGGGCGGAAGAATCGGAGAGAAGGCGGGCACGTAAACCAGGCCGCCGGCTGTGAGGACGATCAGCAGAAGGAGGGCGGCATACCGAAGTGCTTGGCGCTGGGGGAGGTTCCCGAACCACACTCCGCCCGCGGCAAAAAGCACGGTGTACATGGCGGCGATTCGATCCGGACGGCTTGAACCGCTCAGCAGCATCGCCAGCAGAAGAACAAGATAGGCGAGGCCCAAGAAACGGTACTTCCTGCCTCCAGGCAGAAAAAGGAAATAGAACAGACCGGCAATCCACAGGGGAAGTGCGAAACGATTCGCGATGAGGATCTGAGCCGCGAGGATATCAACAGATCCACTCGGGATGTTCTTGCCTGACATTGCGTTCCGGTAGAACTCAAGCGAGGGAAAGCCCTTGGAGTACTGCCAGACTAGATTCGGCAAGACAAGAAGGAAACCTATCAGCATCCCGGCGACAAACCACTTTGTGAAAAGCAGTCGCCGCGCGCGCGTAAACACCATTCCAAGTAGCAGCGCAACCGCGTAAACCAACATTGTGTGCTTGGTTTCCAGGCCCAAGCCAAGCAGGATCCCGATCGCCAGCCACCAGCGCGGATTGTCCTCCTGGACCATTCTGATGACCAGGTAAAGGATTCCAGTCCAGACGAGAATTTCAAAAGCGTTGACCGAGAAAAAACTGCCCATCAGGAGGTAGTCAGGAGCCAGGACAGTCGCTACACAGGCGAGGAGTATCGCCATTAAACCGCCGCCGAGGCGGCGTGCCGTCAGACCGGTAATGAAAACAGTGCCGGAAATGGCAAGGGCCGGAAAGACGCGAAGCGCCGTCACCGACTCACCGAGAACGACCCGGCTAATTGCGAGCAGCCAAACCGCCAGAGGGGGGTGGTCGACATAACCAAACGCCAGCCTCTTTGAACAAGCCAGATAGTAAAGCTCGTCGATGAAGTAACCATAGGGCGAAAATGCCGCTGTAAGCACCTGGTAGAGGAAGATAACAAGCGAGAGGCCAAGCAGCAGGAGCAGCTCATTCCTCGGAAGATGGCCGCGTCTCATTGTAACGGAATCCTGCATATCTTTTTCCACTCCGCTCGCTGCATTATAATCCGGCGCCAATGCGGATGGCCGGACATGAGAAGCGCGGATCGAAGATCGCGATTTTCGCGATCCCGGCGCTCCTAGCGATCTGGAAGACAAGGTGCTTCACCTGAGGCTAAGAGTGGTAACGCCTCCGTCAAGCGCTTCCGCATAACCGGACGTGCCTATATCGCTGCGAGAAGCACCGAGTAACCCTTTGTGGCCTCGTACCGTTTTGTTGAATCACGCTCCTCCGACAATGTACCGAATGGGGAGGAAATCGTGAGAGGACCTCCCAGCTGGAAGCTCCATCCGGTGAAGGGCTAGGGAGGGGAGATACGGTGAAAACTAAGTAAAGGATCGTACGCATCGTCAACAAGTACCGACCTAAGGAGCTGAAAGGTCGAAGGCCTGCTTCCCTGTGCTTGCAGGCGTGGGCGGGAGGTTGCCGGGCGCTAA
>RPQK01000424.1 GCA_003819755.1 Acidobacteriota bacterium
AATCCTGTGAATCCTGTGAATCCTGTCAAAACTGGGCCTATCCTGCCCCAAAATGAATGCCCACCGCAACAGTATTGACCAGCAACGAACAGGGCGCCAGGTCGCATGATGCTCCCTCGAGTTGGCCCCCGCACCCCGTTTCTGGCAAACAGCATCCGGCAGGTGGTGAACGACACCTATGGCAGGGGAAACGACGCTTGTCACTCGCTGCCCGCTGTTCAATCAAACGGCTCAGTGCTACAGTCGGGACATTACCAGCGCTGCCTCGAAGATCGAGATCCAGGGCGCTCGGTACCCGGAACACCTGCAGCGGTTGGTCGGCCGCTGATGGGGACGGGTAGCGGAGCCCGCGGTTGGCCGCGTCGTTTGCGGCCGCTGGGAGCGCAGGCGTCCCGCCTGCACTGGGGCAAGGGGCGTCCCGCCCCGTCCGCGCCGATGGCAGAATCGATTGTGCTAACGGCGCGGACGGGGCGGGACGCCCCTCGCCCCAGTGCAGGCGGGACGCCTGCGCTCCCAGCGGCCGCAAACGACGCGGCCAAGAAGAAGACAGGGAAGTAAGATGGAAAACAACAAGAAATCAAAAGAATGCGAATTTGCGCGGAATAACGCCTGAGTCGGCACGACTTTATCCGCGCATGCAGCCCTAGTCGGCGCAGGCGTTACCACGGGCGCCGCGTGGGCGGCTGGGCAGAACTATCGGGGGGGACCCCGATGATCTCACGGAAGGAGCGCACAGCATGATGAACGTTCTAATCCTCGGCGCAAACGGGCAAATCGCCCGTTTCGCGACCGATCTGTTCCTGAAAAGCACTGATGCCCAGCTGACGCTCTACCTCCGCAACTCGCGCAGGCTGAAAAACTCCGACCCTAGCCGCGTCCGCATTGTCGAAGGCGATGTTTTGGATGCGCAGAAGCTCAAAGAGTCGATGGCTGGACAGGATGTGGTGTATGCCAACCTCGCGGGGAATCTCGAGGAAATGGCCAGGACCATCGTCAAGGCGATGGACGAGACCGGGGTTCGACGCCTGCTCTTCGTCAGTTCGATGGGTGTGTATGACGAAATCCCGGGGGACAGCCTCGGCAGCATTCTCGATCCCTATCGGAAGGCGACCAGGATTATCGAGGATTCCGACCTCGACTACACGGTTCTGCGTCCGGCCTGGCTCAACAACCGGGATGAAATCGCCTACGGAACCACGCAGAAAGGCGAGCCCTTCAAGAACGCCTCCGCAGTCGTATCGCGCAAGAGCGTTGCCGATCTCGTCGTGAAACTCGCCACGACCCCCAGTATGGAAATCCGTCGCAGCGTGGGGATCCACAAGGAATAGAACGAACGAGAGGGCGGCCTCGCCCGGCCTGGCTCGCGTCCCGGTTCCCCGACCCTCCCGGCGCGGGCCAGGCCTCAGTTCTTGGGTCGTTAACCCGGGCCAAGTGCTAAGCGAACATCGGGAAAGGCCGGTTGTCGGTCCTTGCCCCGATTGGGACTGCGCTGCTCGGCTATCGAGTCGGGGATATAATCGAGTGGTCGACCCCCGGGGGAGACCGTCGGCTCAGGGCTCCCTTCGTGCCTGTCGCCTGCGGAGCGATTCCCGAGGGCCTTCTGGAAAGTGAGCTGTTCGGGCACGTCAAGGGGGGCGTTCACAGGCGCCTTTCAAAGCAGGACGGCTTTTTTCAGGCGGCCGAGAACGGAAGCATTTTCCTGGATGAGATCAGTGAGACGACGCCCAGCACTCAGACCAAGCTCCTCCGGGTCCTTCAGGATCGGGAAATTTACCTGGTCGGAGAATCTCGTGCAGAGGCTAGTCGTTATGGCGGACCATCAGAGTATTGAGGTGCCTGATCTGCCCGAAAGTATGCGGTTTTCGACCGCCGCCGGGCCCGCCAGTCTGCGAAGTGTGTGAAGTGTGTCAGATGTCGAAGCCGATCACGTCCGCGCGGTACTGGCGGCGGTTAGCGGCAACCGGTCCGAGGCGGCTCGGATTTTGGGTATCGATCCAAAAACTTGCGTGAGAAACTGAAAAGGCACCAGTTGTGAGACTAAACCCGGCATGCGGCCTCAGTTCAGATCTCAATGCCAGGCCCATGTTTTGGGAGTTACCGACTCAAGTGACGATCCGATCACGTTGAGCCCAAATCAAGGAGGCTCGAATGGCTACTACTCCACGCCGCCCCATGGTCATTTCCTCTCTCTGGCTTCAGTCGGCCGTCCTCACCTTCATCGTAGGGTTTTCCGTCCTGGGATACCTGGCCTATTCCATCTACGCGGAGCATCCCCCAATTCCCGCGCAGGTCGCGTCGGCTGATGGGCAAATCCTCTTCACCGGCGAGGACGTGATGGCCGGTCAGCACGTCTTTCAAAAGTACGGGCTGATGCAGTACGGCTCGATCTTCGGCCATGGGGCGTATTTGGGCCCGGACTTTACCGCACAATACCTCCGTGAGGCAGCCTTGGCCATGCAGGAATACTATGCCGGGGCCGGCGACGTCACTCCGGCGATCGAAGCACGAGTCCGAATGGAGTGGAAAACCAACGCGTACGACGGAGCAACGAATGAATTGGTTCTGACAAGCGGGCAGGCTGAAGCCTTCCGAAAAATGGAGCAGTTCTACCGCGGCTGGTTTGGGCGCGGTGTCCTGCAGCAGGGACTGCGACGTCCGGAGATCGCCGATCCGGACGAAATCCACGATTTGACTTCGTACTTCGCCTGGGCTGCATGGGTGGCTGCGGCCACTCGGCCGGGTGCAGACTACTCATACACTAACAACTGGCCGCCTGAGCCTCTGGTCGCCAACGCTCCGACCGCCCAGGCGTTTCTTTGGAGCGTGCTGAGCCTGATCGCCCTCTTGGGAGGAATCGGAATCGTACTATTCGCGGTCGGCAAGTGGGACCTGCTCGGCTGGCGCAGGGCCGACGAGCGGGAGTCTCACCCGCCCGAGTTCCGCCCTCCCGAAAAGGTCCGGCTGACACCGTCCCAGCGCGCGACCGCCTGGTACTTCCTCGTCGTCGCGAGTCTCTTCCTTATCCAAGGATTGCTCGGTGGAACAAACGCCCACTATCACGCAGAACCGGAGGGCTTTTACGGGATCAACATTTCCGAGTGGTTGCCTTACAACCTTAGCCGGATGTGGCACCTGCAATTGGCGCTCTTCTTCGTTTCCGCCAGTTACCTGAGCATGGGCATTTTTCTGGCCCCCATGATCGCACGCCGCGAGCCCAAGCATCAGGACAAGCTGGCTATCGCACTCTTCGGCGCGGTCGTCCTGGTGGTGGTCGGAAGCCTGCTTGGCGAAGCGGCCAGTATCAAGGGCTACATCGGGCGCGAAGGACCATGGTACTGGGTCGGTACGCAAGGCTGGGAGTACCTGGATCTCGGCCGGTTGTGGCAGATTCTCCTCGTCGTCGGAATGCTCATCTGGGTCGTCATCCTGTTTCGCGGGCTGCGCCCCCGGCTGGCGCAGGAGCATCCAGGCAACATGCCGTTCCTGTTTCTGTACAGCGCTTTGTCCATCCCGCTTTTCTACGCCGCCGGCCTCGTCTTCGGCAAAACCAGTAACTTCGCTGTCATGGACTTCTGGCGTTTCTGGGTCGTGCACCTCTGGGTGGAGGACTTCCTGGAGCTTTTCACGACGATCATGGTCGCCTATATCTTCGTTCTGATCGGGGTCGTCCGAGAAACGACCGCGACCCGGGTCATCTACCTGGACGTCATCCTGTACTCGATAGGCGGTGTCATCGGGACGATGCATCACCTCTATTTCAGCGGAGCTCCCGCTCAGCACATGGCCCTGGGCGCGTTCTTCTCGGCGATGGAAGTGATCCCGCTCGTCCTTCTCAGTTACGAAGCGTGGCGATTCATGCAGCTCGGCAGCCCGTCAGGAGACGTTTCGACCCTTTCAGCTACGCCTCATCAGTTCCCGCACAAATGGGCGGTGATGTTCCTGATCGCCGTCGGCTTTTGGAACTTCCTCGGCGCGGGCGTCTTCGGCTTCCTCATCAACCTCCCGATTGTCAGCTACTACGAAATCGGTACGGCGTTCACCGCCAACCACGGCCACGGGGCGATGATGGGCGTATACGGCATGCTCGCCATTGGCTTCTTCATGTTTGTGGCACGTTATTTCATCCCGCCCGACAAGGGCAGTGAGCGGGCCATGAAGCTCTCTTTCTGGGGTCTCAACGTAGGACTGGCGTTGATGCTGTTCGTGAACCTCGTTCCAATGGGAATTCTACAGCTCAACGATGCTTTTCAGAACGCCTACGTGCATGCCAGGACCCCGGAGTTTTTTGAGCAAACGACGGTCCGTGTCATCGAATGGCTGCGCCTTCCTGGCGACTTACTGTTCATCCTCGCAGGGATACTACCGGTAGTCTACCTGGCGGCAAGGATGTTCACCGAACGAAACCGTTACGGTCGACTACCCCAAGGGGCAGAAGCCGAGGAGCTCGTCGAGGGATAAGGAAGCGTTCCAGGGACGAGCACGAGCAGATACAAGTGATCCATTTCCGCGATCTTGCGAAAATGGCTTTCGCGAGCGCCTTTTGCGAGCCTTCGGAGTGCGCAAGCCATACTCTACTCCTTATACGCAAGCGGCGTCGCCAAGACTCCTGGTAAAGCGTCGGAGTCCTTCTGCCGCCGCTCTCCATATTAGGTCCCGGTTCCACGCATGCGAATAAGGCGCAAGCATGGCTCTGCGCACTCCGAAGGCTCGCAGAAGGCGCTCGCAGAAGGGCATTTTCATGGGTCACCGGGTGCGCCCGAGGCGCATGGGAGACTGTTGCAGATCCGTTTTTTCGAGAGATAGTTGCCCACCAAATTCCGGCGGCTGGTCAGCCGGGAGAAGCAGCGCCCATACTCCGGCCGTTCGAACACGATAATATGGCTATCTTATGAGCCTCTGGCTGGAGATCGGGATCATCCTGTTTCTCGTGGTTTTGAACGGCGTGCTGGCGATGACGGAAATCGCCTATGTCTCGGCTAGTCGCACCCGGCTTCAGGTATCTTCACGTAAAGGGGATAAGACAGCTACAGCGGCCCTGCAGCTCATCCAGTCCCCTACCCGCCTCCTCTCAACAGTCCAGGTCGGTATCACCCTGATCGGAATCATGGCCGGGGCGTTCGGCGGCGCGACCCTCGCAGAGGAGCTCGGAGGTTGGTTGGAACAGATTCCCGGCATGGCCCCATATGGAGAGGTGTTGGCGTTTGTGCTGGTGGTCGCGGCTATCACTTACCTGTCGCTTGTCATTGGCGAGCTTGCCCCCAAGCGAGTAGCCATGCTGAGCCCCGAGGGAATAGCCACGACCATGAGCCGGCCCATGAAGATCCTTGCCTCTCTGGCGGCGCCGGTGGTGTGGTTCCTCACTCACTCGACAGAGCTGTTGCTCAGACTCCTACGTATCCCAACGAAACCGGAGCGAGTGGCGACCGAAGACGAGATCAAGTTGATGATTGAACAGGGCACTCGCGCCGGCGTCTTCTTGCCAAGTGAGCAGGAGATGGTATTGAACGTTTTCCGTTTCGCCGACCGGAGGGTCAGCGCCCTCATGACACCCAGACCGGATGTCGTCTGGATCGACAAGGGGGCGTCTGCAGAAAAGCTTCGAGCGACTGTAGCAGCCCATCCGCACAACCGTTTTCCGGTCTGCGACGGCGGCCTGGATCAGGTTCTGGGGATTGCGCGAGCGAAGGATCTTCTCACTGCGTGCCTCTCTGGCTCACCCCTGAATCTCGCCTCCAATCTGCGGAAACCGCTGTTCGTCCCGGAGAGCAACCCGGCCCTGAGGATGCTCGAATTGTTCAAACAAACCGGCATGCACCTGGCGCTTGTCGTGGACGAGTATGGGCAAGTGGAAGGACTGGTCACTCATCACGACGTCATGGAAGCAATCGTGGGCGATATCCACTCGGTCGACCTCCCTGAGGAGAAGGAGATCGTCCGGTTGGAGGATGGGTCCTACCTTCTTGACGGGTCCCTGCCGGCAGACGAATTCCGCAGCCTGCTCATGATCGACCCGGCGGAGGACGAGGGTTACTACGACACGGTGGCCGGGTTCATTCTCGAGCAACTGGGGAGAATACCGGCGACGGGCGAACACCTGGAGTGGCGGGGCTGGAAGTTTGAAGTCGTCGACATGGATGACCGGCGAATCGACAAAATTCGGCTCAGGCGTCTGACGCCCGATCGCCACAAATCAGAACCTGTTTAGCCCGAAACTGTCCGGCCGCAACTGGATGGTAGCTAGGAGCGGTTTAGAAGGCCATAAGGTCGAATCCGCTCTGCTGAGCCCCCTGCTGTCCGGTGTACACCCGACTGACGCCCGTGGTCTGGTCCGTCACCGTAATGGTGATCTGGATGTCGGTCAGCGAGCCGTAAAAGAACCAAAAGTGCGAATTCACCCCTCGCGTCCGTCAACGATCTTCACGACGAGCTCGACATTGGAGCTGTCGAAAAACCAGAAGTAGCCGGAGTCACTTGTCAGAGGAACGGCCGTCCCACTGCCCGAGGCCCCGCTGGGCGTCCTCCAGGTAACCTCAATTCTGAACGCTCAATCGGGGTGATCGGCGGCTTGCCAAACGTTGGCGACGCCTTTGGGCTTTCGGCGGCATCGCTTGCCTTGGTCCTCCGTACGACGGAGTGGGATGCCCGGGCACGGGACCCGTCATAAATCTAATCCGTATCCAGAACAATTCGCTGGTCCGAACCCTGTTGGTTCCGGGAGAGTTAGCGGCTTTCTTCGATCACGGGGCGCGAGCTGTCCTCCGCGGTGGAAAGGAAGTGGACGTTTTAGATACGGTCAGCCTCTTTA
>RPQK01000425.1 GCA_003819755.1 Acidobacteriota bacterium
CAGCTCGCCGGTTCAGGCCGACCCCGGGGGTCGGCTGCCGGACTCTGGAGAGTCCGGCCACGATAAAAGCCCCATTCACCGCGGCTGGTTGTACTGACTTCGGAAAAAGTAAATGAAATGGCATTGGGCGTCTCGCCTGCGCTCCCAGCGGACGCCTCCACTTTAGTCCGAATTTTCCGTGTAACCTTTTCTTAAACGAGGAGTTTAAATAGTCGAGTGCGAACGGGAAAGGATGAGGAGTTGGATTCCTGGACGGATCACCGGCTGATGCTGAGGGTGAAGGAAGGGCAGGTGGCAATGCTCGGAGTCCTCTTCGAGCGGCATCATCGAGCCCTGTTCAATTTCTTCCTTCGCCTCACGGCGAGTCGGGACATTTCCGAAGATCTCGTGCAGGAAGTTTTCGTGCGGATACTGAAGTACCGCCGGAACTACGAGGCGGATGGTCATTACGCCGCCTGGATGTATCAGGTCGCTCGCCGCGTGCACTTGGATTATCGACGTAGAACCAGGCACGAGAGGAAGCAGGAAGGGATCGAGGAGACGGAAACCGGGGATCAGCTGGCCATCAATACTCCGTCTCCTGATCAAGCCTTCCTGGAGCGTGAGCAAACGCAGTTGATTCGTCAAGCGCTGGCCGAATTGCCGGCCGAGAAACGTGAGCTCCTCATCCTGGTCCGATACCAAGGACTGAAGTACCAGGAGATCGCTGAGATTCTCGATTGCGAAATCGGAACGGTGAAGGCTCGCGTTTTCCGGGCGCTCCGGGAACTGGCTGATGTCTTCCAGGGCCTGGCCAAGGTGAGGGTGCCACGCGCGCGGCTACGTAACAGATAAATGAAGACGAGGGACTAAACCATGTCTTGCGAAGAAATCAGGCAAATGCTTCCCGATTACCTGATGGGAACCATCGCCGAGTCGGACCGGGTGGAACTCGAAGACCACCTCGACTCTTGTGCCGCATGCCGGGCGGAGTCGGACCAGATCGAGGGAGTATGGGGGCGAATGGGTTTGCTTGGTGAAGAAGAACCCAGCTCGCGTCTGCGCGCCGGTTTCTATGCAGAACTGGAGAACGCTGCACGCGATCTCCAGAGGCCCCGGTTGGGCGGTTTCTGGCAGAATCTCGGGACGGTTGCGCAGGCCGGGTTGCGTCCGTCATTCCTGCAAATGGTCATTCCTGCGCTCTTTCTCGTTGTCGGAGTCGTGATCGGACATCTGCTCACAGGACCGGCAGACAGTGCGGGCCAGGTTTCACAGCTGCATTCCGAGCTTGAGCAGATGAAGAGCCTCGTCACGCTCTCGCTTCTGGAACAACGATCCGCCAGCGAACGGCTCCGTGGAGTGACGTGGGGCACAAGGCTCGACCAGGTGGACCGGAGGGTTCTGAGGGCCTTGGTCAACACCTTGAATTCCGATCCGACGGTCAATGTCCGCCTGGCAGCAGTCGATGCCTTGAAGCAGCAAGCCGAGGACGAAGAGGTCCGCGATGCGCTCGTCCGTTCGCTCTCGACGCAGGATTCACCCCTGGTCCAGATCGCGCTCATCGACGCCATGGTCGATTTGCAGGAGCGCCGGTCTGTGGCCGTACTGAGACATCTGGCCGGGGACAGACAACTCAATCAGGCCGTTCGCGACCGGGCGAAGTGGGGCATGGAACGGTTGATTTGAGGGAGACCAAAACGATGAAGATAAAAACCACGTTGCTCTCCGTAGTCGCATGCGCGGCATTGCTGGCTGCGGCTGCGGCTCCTGTCGAGCAGAAAGAAACCATTCGAAAGCAGTTCTCTCCGGTGAACGGCGGCGCACCAATGAGCCTGGTCATCGACAACATGTGGGGCGCGATCACTGTGAACGTCCATCAGCGGCCGGACGTCGAGGTCGTGATCGATAAGAAGCTGGAGGCGCCGTCCGAGGCGGCAGCCCAGAGATTCACCGAAAAGGTGAAACTGGACATCTCCCAGACGGGCAACGACGTCCGTTTGTACGTGGACGGCCCATTTCGGGAACGTAACCGCGGATTCCGCAACCGGGATTGGGATTTTGAGGACTCCCGCCTGGTTTGTGATTACCAGGTCCTGATCCCGGCCAATGCTCGGATCGAGCTGAAGACAGTGCTCGACGGAGACATCAAAGTTACCGGAGCGGCCGGGGAATTCGATATCGACGTAGTCATCGGAAGCGCAGACCTGCGGTCCATGTCCGGGTTCGGCCGGGTATCGGCCATCAACGGTGGGGTAACGGCCGTCTTCGACCGAAACCCTGTCAGTCCCTGCTATTTTAAAACTATCAACGGCGACGTCCGCGTTTCGTTTCCGGAAAGTCTGTCCGCCGAACTTCATTTCAAGACCTTTCACGGAGACGTGTTCACAGATTTTCCCGTGACTACCCTTCCCCCTTTACCGACGAAGCGTGAATCCCAAAACGGCAAATCGATCTACAGGGTCAGCGAATTCTTTCGTGTACGGGTCGGAAAAGGCGGACCGGAATTGAAGTTCGACACTCTGAACGGCGACATCGAGGTTCATGATCGAGCCCTTTAAGCACTTGGAGAATAGGCAAATGCGATTAAGTAAATTGGCACTTATTGGCGGATTTCTGATTGGTTGGAGCTCTCTTCCCTGTCAGGCTCAGCAGCCCGAACGCGTGGCGGTCCCCTTGAGCAACCCCGGTAAACCGGTGAAGCTGGAGGTGAGCTTGATGCGAGGGGGCATAACCGTGAAGTCGTACACTGGCAACGAGGTAATCGTCGAAACACGCGTTCGGCAGGGCGGCGCCGAGGAAGACCGTGCGGAGCGTGGCCATAAGAACCTTGAAGTCGAAGGGAAGGCGCGCGGGATGAAGCGGCTGACCAACCCGACAGCCGGTCTTGAGATTGAGGAAGAGAACAACAACGTCTCTGTTCACTCCGGCTCACTCGGGAATGCCGTCGATCTTGTGATCCAGGTCCCCGCCGCTACTTCCGTCAAAGCCAGCACCATTCAGGACGGAGATGTCGTTGTGGAAGGGGTGACAGGCGAAATCGAGGCCTCCAGCACCACCGGCAATGTCACACTGAAGGGAATCTCGGGCGCCGTCGTGGCGAACGCGCTCGCAGGCGATATCAACGCCGTTTTCACCCAATTGGCCGCTGACAAAACGATGTCGTTTACCAACTTGAGCGGAGATATCGACCTGACATTGCCCGCCGCCGCCCGTGCGAAGCTCAAAATGAAGTCGGACATGGGCGACATCTATAGCGATTTCGACATGACGATGGAAACCGTCGCCTCCGGCCCTCAAACAGAAAAGCCGGCCAAGGCCGGGAAATTCCGGGTCAAAATCGAGAAAAGCATCCTGGGAACGATCAACGGCGGCGGCCCTGAACTGCAGTTGAAGACCTTCACCGGAAGCATCTACATCCGCAAAGCCGGGAAGTAAGCTAAGCGGTACAGTTTGGATCCACGAATTTCACGAATTACACGAATTTTGTTCCCAATTCGTGTAATTCGTGAAATTCGTGGATAGAAACTGACACCGAAACGTCACTGCAGCTTGACCGGCTTTCCATCCGGCTTGCTGCGCTGCGCGGCGTCCATAAAAGCGAACATCTCCAGGCTCTCCTCGTTTGGCACCGGCGGCTTGCCGGTCTGGAAGAATTTCACGATTTCGACCACGAGCGGCCGATAATCATGCTTCGCGTCTGGCGAGCTGCGAAAAGACTTTTCCCCCCGGTAGACCACCGCTCCATAATCACCATACGGCCGGATTGCACGGACGACTCCCAGACGGCCGTCTTTCCATCGCCCCACCACAATGTCGGCGCCCTCGGAATATATACGAGTGACTTCCTGACATCCGGGTCCGAACAGCGCGTACAGCATCTCGATCGGGTGAATGGCGTACCAGGCGAGGTCCAACTGATGATGCTCCTCGAGCGGCCCTGGCCCCCAGACAAGCAAACCCGTGATTCCGGGTCCCGCCAGTTGCGTGACAATGTCGCTCCATCTGAGGCTCGAGGACGTGAACCAGGGCACACCCGCCTCGCGGGCCAGGCGGGCTATCTCGCGGGCGTCCTGAAGGGTCGACGCGAGCGGCTTGTCGATAAACAAGGGCTTGCGCGCGGCGATGATCTGGCGAGCCTGTTCCAGATGAACACGGCCGTCGACGCTTTCGAGCAACACCGCGTCTGCTTTCGAACACAGGGTGGGAATATCCGGTACGATCTCGACCTGCCACTTCTCTTGCAGTTCCTTGGCAAACCCTTCGACTCGAGAGGCGCTCGACTGAAGATCGGGACTTCCCCCTTTGTAGGCCGCCACCACGCGAGCACCCGGTATGTAACCAGGGGCGGACGCATCGTTGAGGAGCTTGGTAAAGGCGGTGACATGAGAGGTATCGGTACCCACGATTCCGACTTTTAAATCGGCCGCAAGCGATAAACACAAAAAGCCAGGAAGACAAAGAACGAGGAGAATAAGCTGTCTCATGATCGAGGATTATCTCAGATTTAGCGCGTGAGATCCTGTCTCAATGCTTTTGCAGAAAACTCGTTGTGACTCGGCTAACTTGGATGGTTCGCTTTGCTTGCTTCGGCCGCGTTTTCAGGCGCCGGCATTCCGCACGGCAGGCAATAAGAGCAGAACGATCTGGATCAGGCTGAGGAGCGTTCCAAAGGGCAAGTACCATAACCCGAGAACAGCGCACAGAAGCATGCCTGACCAAGCCCACGACAAGCGCAAAACGAAGCAAATCGAAATGGTGAGCCACGCCAGGCCAAGGACCAGGTGGATCGATTTCATCAAGGTCGAGCGCGGCTCAATTCCCACCGCTGAAACCAGCTTCGCCCACGGCCCCAGCTGGCCGGCGTACGGGCCGGACGTGGCCGTGACGTAGTCGCCAACGACGAGTGCGCGGCCTCCGTCAAAGGCCAGCCAACCGGCTTCCATGAGCGCCAGGACCAGGACAACCCAGCCGAGCCCGTGCATGTTCCGTCCTCCTTCAACATTCGGCCTCATCTCTTCCCATACACATCGGTATTCAGGTACTTGAGCCCGGAATCAACCATCAGGGTGACGACTTTCGCGCCCGGCTCGAGGCGCTGGGCGACTCGAATTGCAGCGATCACGTTCGCGGCGGAAGAGGTGCCGGCGAAGAGCGCCTCCTCGCGCGCGAGGCGCCTGGCCATTTCCTTCGCGTCGTCTGTTATTACCGGCAGTATCTCGTCGACCAGAGTCGGATCCCATAGCGGGGGAATGTAACCGATGCCGACTCCTTCAATCTTGTGAGGCCCGGGCTGCCCCCCGAGCAATACCGACGATTCGGCGGGTTCCACGGCGAAGATCTTAATGCTCGGCTTGTGTCGCTTCAGCACGGTCGCGACGCCACGTAGAGAAGCCGCCGTACCCACGCAGTGAACAAAGGCAGCGACTTCCCCGTTCGTTTGACGCCAGATCTCCTCGCCCAAAGCGTAGTACCCCGTGATGCTGTCGTGGTTGTTCAGCTGGTCCGTCCAGTAAGTGCATGGTTCCTGGCTCAATTTCCGGGCTGCCTCGACCATGTCAAGGATCAGCTTTTTGGTGGTGCGGCCTCCCTCGCTCGGCACCAGCGTAAGGTCGGCACCCAGCGAGCGCATTTGATTCAGCTTCTCTGGGCTGAACGCATCAGATGTGACAATCTGGAGACGATAGCCCTTGGCCGCACACACGAGGGCAAGCGATGCACCTGTGCTCCCGCCCGTGTACTCAACCACGGTGTGCCCCGGCTTCAGTCTCCCATCCTCCTCCGCCCGCGCAATCACCGCGTTCGCCATCCGGTCTTTGAGACTCCCCGTCGGGTTCTCCCACTCGAGTTTGACGAACACGTCCGTGGAACCGGGTGGTACCACCTTGCGAAGTCGAACCATTGACGTGTTGCCGATAGCGTGGAGAATGTCCATGAGTTGATCCCCCTATCCCTGCATGATTTTCCTCGATTTTCGAAGACTGTTGTTTGATCGATTCTCAGGCAGCCTGGTGTTTTCTGGCAATCCTGCTAACAGCCAAAGCACAAAGGACCGAGAATACTGTCCCGACCAACCAGGTGGCGAAGATGGTAATGAGCAGAAACGTGCCCAGAAGCGGAGGATCCGGTTGGCGGAAATAGAAGCGCGACAAAGGCCAAGCGATGGCCGCGAAAAGCACGGCACCGTAAAATACGGTCGATTCGCCAAGTCGGAAGGCGTGTCTGAAGGACAGGCTCGACCTCCGCTTCGCTGCCGATGCCAGCTGGAAAGCGAGCACCAGGGGGAAAGCAACGAACGCGAACAGCGTGGGGTAGGCACTAAGGGACCCAGAAGGCCTGGGATTGCCCATCACGAAGAACAAGGCTAAGACGACGGCGAGAATGACGGCATAGATAAAGTTTTCTTTAGACAACATTCGAGCCCCTCGACTTTCCGCCCTTATATACCAGCGACTAACGTAACAATAACAGAATTGCGGGCTCGACCGGCGCCAAACGTTAAGCCTGGCGGAGTTCGCCCTTTCGTGCGCGCACAGGATGGGGTTTCGGAGGCAGCAGCATTTTGCGCCGAGCGGTGGCCATATGGAGTTATACACATCTTGGAACCGACCCGGCTTCGAGGCGTCGCCCTGGGAGTGCAGGCGTCTCGCCCAATGCCATTTACTTTTTCCGAAGTCACTACAACCAGGCGCGGTGAATGGGGCTTTTATCGTGGCCGGACTCTCCAGAGTCCGGCAGCCGACCCCCGGGGTCGGCCTGAACCGGCGAGCTGCAACCATCGTTTTCGCCGGGCTCCCAGCCCGGCTGCCGGA
>RPQK01000426.1 GCA_003819755.1 Acidobacteriota bacterium
GATATTCGATATTCTGATCAGCACACTTCAGAGCGCGCGTGGGGCCACCCTCGAACATCTGACAAAAGCCGGTTGAAAGAAATTGAACCAAATTCAAATATCACTACTAATTACAGCCGCGCATAACCAAACTTGCACGCGCGGCGCATCAAGTGTTACGGTTGTAACACGAATTGCCCGACAATTCGTGTAATCGTGGATTTCTAGATATCCACCTCAATACCCAACACCTCGCCGGTTCTCTCGAAAACCGCGCGGCTGTCGGTGACGCTCATGGCGGTTCCTTGCACTTCGGTCGTTCCCGACGCTTTCCTAACCCGCAGCCGCGGCGTTCCCGTTCGTTTCAGCACGACAGGCACCTGACAATAGGTGTAAGCGAGGGTACCGGCTTCCAGGTTCAAGGTCTTTTCAGTGCCGGCGACATCCACATAGTTGAAGGCAGCCGGGTCTTCAAGAAACTCCCTGTCGAGGAGCAGGGACGACTCGAACTCTATTCGGCCGTCGGCAACCCGGACGCCCAGCTCGCGCCAACGCGCGATGATGTCCTCTTTCACCTGGCCCGTCATTCCCGGTTGTTGGGCGCCGGCGTGACTGGGTGTGTGCGAGTATGGATCGATCGGGAAGGCACCGTACTCGGAAGGTGTCTTATGAGTGCCAAGCCCGGCGCGCACGTCGTAATAAATCTCGCGCAGTCTCAGGATAGTCTGCTCGGACTCGCCTTCTGAAACGGCTAGGGAAAAGATCTCCTCAACGGCGAGAAGGAGCTTCGAGACCATGTGCCAGTAAATGCTGCCCAGCCCTTCGTAACTAAAGAAGCTGCCGGAGCGTCCCGTGAAGAACCGGTGCTGGAACAGCTCTTCGTAAAGATCGAGCACCATTTCTTTTTCTTTCTGAACCAGTTCCTCGTACCCGGCCTTCTTCAGCTCCTCCAGCGCCTGGACCAGCACCGCCCTGTTTCTAAAAGAGCCATTGAAATGGCAGACGCCATTCAAGTCCCGCTCCACAATCGACTTGTTGCCCTCGGCGAGAAGCTGTCGCAACAGCTCCGATCCCTCGACTGCTTTGGCGGGAATGTTGTTCTTCTCGAGAAACGAAGGGACCGGGCGATCCGGGTAGAGGATGTAGCTCTGCTGATCCTCGCGGAACATCGAGCTCTTTCGCAAGGCCTCGAGAACCTCCATGGCTTCGGAGATGGAGAGGTATCCGGAGCTCAGCACCGCCACTTGTCCCTCCAGCATCTCGTAAAGGTGCGAGATCTCGATGCCTTGGGCGGCGGGGGTCAGGATGTTGTAGGAGTGGTAGAGTCCGTCGGGGCGCCGGTTGGCTCTGATCGACTGATCCAGGAATTCGAGCGCGACAGAGAAAAACTTTGCGATCTCGTGCACCTTAACCGGAATCTTCTTCTCATCGAACTTGCTGGGATAAATCTGCTCACGGTAAGCACTCCCGGCCTCGCCAAGAGCGTCGAGCAGTTCCTTGCGACTCCGGGCATCGAAGCCGCCCGGTAGAACCGACCGACGGGAGACAAGGATTGAACTGACGCTCATGAACAGGCTGGCGACTTCCGGCGTAAGGTCCAGATCGGCAAAGGTTGCCCTGTTGAAAAGACGGCGGCAGAACTCGAGGTAGCGACGGAGATAGTAGAGCGTGACCATGGACAGTCCGAAGCCTGCCAGCGCGTTATTCGCGTCGTTCCATTCCGGTCGCTGAGTATTCATCCAGATCCCGCCCTCGGGAACGAAGTTCGAGAGCTTCGAGAGAACCGAGACCAGCAGCTTTTCTCCCAGGTTAACGAGATACACGTCATCGTCGCCCCGCCAGGCAACCTTCCCGTCGGTTCCCCGCTGCCTGATGCGTTCCTGAATCTTGTTCTCGAGCTCCTGGTCGTAGTCGATTGAGTGGTAGGGGTCGCGAAGCACTGTTCGATAGGGTTTGATCCGATAAGGGACGTTGGCGTACGAGAAGATTTCGCGAACCAGGAAGTCGTGCAGCCGCCCAGGATGGTATCTTTCGGCGATCTCGAGCAGCTTCAGCAGGTAGATCGTCTGGTGATCACCCCAGTATCCGATGAAGGACCACGGGTCGTTCGGGTTATGGATCTCCCACTCGAAGCCGTCCCTCGTGACCCGGTAAGGGTTGTATCCGTCCGCCGTCGAGGCGTTAAGGAACTTGCTGATCATGCTTTCGATATAACCGGGGAAGGACAGGGCCAGCGCCTCCCAATTCTGAAAAATATCCCGCCAGTTCCCCTGGTAGTTCAGAATCTTGGCGCCGTGTTCATCGCGCGTTTCGATAGCGAAAAGGTTCCAGGGGCGGCTGGGGTCTCCGTGCCGTCGTCCGAAGGTAAGGGGCATGTACTCAAGGCAGCTCCTCAGGAGCAGCCGGTCGGAGGCCGAGCCCGCCTGCTTCACGAGGGCACCGTAGTTCACCCTTTCGGGCAGGCGGCGGAGCGACTTTTCATGCCTGTCAAAAACACGGGAGTTGGCCTTTTGAACGAAGGACAGAAAATCCTCCCTCGGCACCTGGTAGCCGTCATCGAAAATCCCGCCCCTCATGACATTGAAAAGAACGTTCGCGAAATGCCGGGCGAGGGACGGCCTGTCGTTGGTCAGTTGAAGACCGTCGGCGCTGGCCACGACCTTCCTGAGACTCGTCGTTCCAGCTGCCGCATCCGCTTCAATCTCGGAGGGCAGATCGCGCGTCGACGACAGTTTGTGATTGATCTCGGCTATGCGTGATGCTGTCTGGTTGACATCCGCGACGATGTACCAGGAGCGTTTCCCCTGCGCGGGCAATCGCGTAGCGATATTGACAAAGTAGGCGCCTCTCTTCCCCCTGACGTCGTGTTCCTCGGTGACGGGGCATCCTTTTCGGAATTGTGGCAACTGAACGGAGGAAAGGAGTCGTCTTTGAATGTCGTCGCCCTGCGACCAGACGGTGTTGGCCTTCAGCGACTCGCTTGGTTCGGAACGGTCTACCGGGATGGAGTTGAGCCTGTAGACGCCGAGCCCCGTGGCCGGCACCAGTTCGGACTTCTTGTAGGCATCG
Organism: Acidobacteriota bacterium; assembly: GCA_003819755.1. Taxonomy (GTDB): domain Bacteria; phylum Acidobacteriota; class UBA6911; order RPQK01; family RPQK01; genus RPQK01. The sequence goes on from RPQK01000426.1 coordinate 3,049, forward strand.
AGCAGGCAGCTTTTGTCCGCTTGCATCATCCGGTCTACGTCGTGGGGCAGGAGGTTCTGAAGGCCATCAAGAAGTTCGACGGCGACGGGCCCTTGGGAAAGGTTGGTCAGGACTGACTTCCGCACAAAGCCGAACTTCTCGCTCGTTGTCCACTCGTAAGCGAATTGCAGCTGCAGATCGTGGTTCAGCTCTTCAAAAACCAGCCGGTTTCCGACGATGTTCTTGTAAAGGTTGCGGTCGATTTCGTAGACGCCGGAAAGGCGGTCGGAAAACGGCTCCCAGAGGTAAAGGCGCCGCCCGCGCCCGGCCCTGATTATGGTTTTCGCCCCGGTGATGTCAGCCGAGTCATGAATCTTGTCAACTGTGTAGTAAGGAAAAAGGGCCAGGTCGGGCTTCTTGCGACCGGCAGTCAGAGCGCCGTTGCTCGAGATGAACATCCAGTGGTCCGAGTGGCTGACGAGGCTCATGAAGAACGGTTCCATCTGCTGAACCGACTTGATGACGTAGAATTCCTCGCCGTCGAAATCCACGAACTGCCCTTCGGGCACGGAGGACGAGAATTTTAGAGGGGTATCACCTGCAAATAGAGCTGTCTTCTGACTCATGATCTTGGTGTTTCCTCAAACAAGCACGCGGGGCTCTCTTAAGGACCTCAAGGACCTCAAAGACCTCAACGACAGAAAGGAAAGCAATGTCCTTGAGGTCTTTGAGGTCCTTGAGGTCCTTTAGAGCTAGTTTGGCTCCTACTTCCCCACAAAAAACGGAATGTTCCCTGTTCCGCAGTGGCCCTTGCCGTCTTTGGCATAGAAGAACAGGCGGTACGCGCCTTCCTTAGCCGGGGCCTTCAGCGCCATCGTCCCTTTATCGCTTTTCAGGGTTGACAGCACAGGCGGCGTGGTCTCGAAATCGCCGCCCGTCCCCAGGTCGGTGCTTTCCGGCATGATTTCAAAGACGTACTGAATGGCGTCGCCGTCCGGGTCAGCCGCGTCTATGACGGCGCTGATCGGTTCCTCGGGCTTCAAGCGGGCGTTCTGGTAGGGCGTCTTGCCATTAAGCGTAATGCTTCGCAACTGCGGGGTCCGGTTGGCGGGGGGCTTCCCGTTCCAGATCTCGTGCATAACGTCAACCGTTTCCATCTCCTCGCCCGCTTGGGTGAACATCCCGTACCAGGTCGGAGTCCGCTCCTGCTTCTGCCCCCAGAGGAATACATAGGAGCCGAGGCAGCGGTCAGGGTCGGCCAGGATGGCCTTTTGATAGCGCTCGGCGAAGGCTTTGGCCTTCATGGAGCTGGTTTCCTCAATGGGAGCCTTCCATTCCGTGGTCGGCACCTCCCAATGCCCGGTGGCCCCCCATTCGGTGACGATGTAGGGCCCGGTCCACCCGGCGTCCTGGAGCCGCTTCTGCAGGTTCACGATGTCCGCGTAGAACTGGACGGTGATGAAATCAAGGGCCGGCGCCCGTTTCTTGATCTCGTCTACCGCCTCCTTCCCGATGCCCGCCAGCGCTGTTGCCGCAGGATGGTTGGGGTCGACTTCGTGAATGAATTTCGCGACGTCATTCACCGCGTCCCAGACTTTCGGGTTCTTGTAGAAGAGATTCAGTTCGTTGCCGATCAGCCAACCGAGCAGCGCCGGGTGGTCCTTGTACTTGAGCACCTGTTCCTTGACGCTCGCGAACTGCTTGGCAACCGCGGCAGTGTCGTTGTAGTCAAACCCCCTCCGGTCGGGAATCAGCTCGAGGCCCATCAGGACAAGAAGGCCGGCTTTCTGCGCCCGGTCGAGGATCTCCTGGCCGCTCGACCGCCCGTTTTCGGTGCGCCAGGTTCGGAACGAGTTGGCCCCATGCTGGCCGAGTTTCTCGATGTTGCCGAATTCGCAGCCGGCCCCCTTGACAAAGAACTCCTTGCCGTTCACATGGAGCCGGTATTTTCCGTTGGCCTGCTTCAGTTCGACTTTCACGGGTGCAGCCTGGAGGAGGGAATTGGCGGCAAACAGGATGACGAACGAAAATATGGTGGCGATATTCATATAACCCTCGTTGTTAGTGCAACGGTTCTCCTACGGTACGGCTACCTCGGCCTTTGCCTCACCACGCCCGACCAGCATTTCCTCCAGCTGTTCGAGCGACTTGCCCTTGGTTTCAGGCACGAACTTTAGTACGAACAGGACCGTAAGAAGTCCAAACAGGGCATAAATGAAGTAGGTCAGGCTGGATCCCAGCCGTTCCAACTCCACCGGAAACACCGTCGCTACGGAGAAGCTGACGATGGAGTTCCAGAAGCCGACAATTGATATCGCAAGGCCTCGAATCCGGTTCGGGAATATTTCGGAAAGCAGCGCCCACATGACCGGCCCCAGGGAGATGGCGAAAGATGCGACGTACAGGATGAGGCTGACGAGGACGAGCGTCGAGTTGATCGTGATGCTGTTCTTCACGATCAGTTCCTTGTACTGGTTATAGTTCGCGGAACCGACGCGCTGTTCGATCGCCCGGAAGAAAGCAACCTCCTTGTCGAACGTGACCCCCTTCATATCGCCGAGCGATGCCGCTATCTCTGGTTGAAGAGCGGCAAGGCCCGAGTCGGTCAGCGTGTACGACCCGTTACGAAAAGCGGTGCCGGCCAATACGAGAGCGAGGGTCAGGCCGGAGGCGCCAATGATCAGAAGGGGGCGTCGGCCGAGCCGGTCGATCAGAGCCATTGCGACAAGCGTCATGACAAGGTTAGTCAGGCCGAGGATTGAAGCCTGCAGGAAGGCCGCGTCCTTGCCGCCGCCAGCCATCTCAAAAATCATCGGGGCGTAGTAGAAGATGGCGTTAATCCCGGTGATCTGCTGGAAGAAGGCGATCCCGAAACCTATGAGCATGACGGTCTTCATATCTTTGGAGAAGATCTGTGCCACGCTCCCCTTGTGAGCCGCCCCGGTTCCCTCGAGACTCGCCTTGATCTCTCGGAGCTCAGTCTGGGCGTGTTCCTCGCCGCCAACCCGTCTCAAAACGGCCAGTGCCGCCTCTTCGCGGCCCTGACGAGCGAGCCACCGGGGGCTTTCGGGGACAAAAAAGAGGAGGACGAAGTACGCCAGGGCGGGAGCGAGGCCGACGCCCAGCATCCAACGCCAGTTGACGGCCGTGTCGGTCATGGTTTGCTGGATGTAGTAGTTCGAAAAATAGGCTATGGATATGCCGAGCACGATGTTCAGCTGGTTGAATGTCACCAGCAATCCCCGCAGCTTCCGGGGTGCCGTTTCCGCGATGAACATCGGCGCAATAAGGATCGCCATGCCGACGCCCAGTCCGCCGATCACCCGCGCGCCAATAAAGAAGTAGACGTTCTGAGCCAGGGCGCAACCGAGCGCACAGAAGCCGAAAAGGAAGGCGGTCACGACCAGAATCGGTTTGCGGCCGAATCGATCGGCGAGCGGACCGGCGATAATGTTTCCGCCGATGGCGCCGAGGATGATCGCGCTGACGGAAAGCCCGATCAGCCACGAGCCGGTCGGCAGCCCAAATACGCTCTTGTAAAAGGGGGTCGCCCCGGAGATCACCGCGCTGTCAAATCCGAGCAGAAATCCGCCGAGGGCCACGATCAGGGAAATGATCACCGAGTAGAGACGACTTCCAGAGGCAGAGGTTGTCATGCCGGAGATGCTAACACGGAAAGAGCGGGAAAAAAGGGGTAAAGGGGTTAAGGGGCGGAGGGGCATAGCCGCGGATCACGCGGATA
>RPQK01000427.1 GCA_003819755.1 Acidobacteriota bacterium
CACTCTCGATTCTTGTTTTAGCGCTTATGCCCTTTCGGGGTTCGGTCACCGGGGGCTACGCGGCCTTCGTCCCTCGGGACTCTGCCGGTTGCCGACGTAACCCAAACGCTTTACTGCTTGTGCATCGGCGGCATCGGGGCATGGGGCACCGGCGGCGCGGGCGGTGGAGGCGGCGGCGGTGGAGCCAGAAAACCAGAGGCAAACAGAGCGCCCGTGATCTTCTGGAGTTGGAACGCCTGTTCGACGGTCTCCAGTTTCTTCATCTGCTCCTGGGTCAGAAGGGCTCGAACCTGGCTCGCGAAAGAAATCATCAACTGATTCCCCTCCTCGCGCGCCCGGTTGAGCTTAATCACCAGTTCGCCTACGGTGGTAGCCGAAGGGTTGGCCAGTTTGAGTTGCTCCTGGAGCTGCTGCTCCATGTCTTTGATCTGCTCTCTCTGCGCAGCCATCTGTTCCTGCCGGGCCTGCTGCAAGGCCTCCCACTGCTTGACCTGGTCGTCCGTCAGCCCGAGAAACTCCTTGACCGCCAGGATGGGAAGCATCATTTTTTCGGAATGTGGCACTGGGGTAACGCCACCTGCCGGATGCTGCATTTTCATCGGCATATGACTCTGGCCAACGGCCAGGGTCCAACAAAAGATCACCGCCAGCGAGAACAACAAACTTTTCCTCATGTCTTTCTCCTTTCGGTTCAGTCTCGACTGTCAGCTGTCTGCTGTCAGTCGTTCGCTTCTATGGTTTAGCAGTCGAGTGCCGGCGTCTCGTTCTGCCCGTAACAGTCACTCTCCGGGTTCTGCCTGTCCTTGCGGCACGTGAAGAGGCGGAGGAGGAGGGGGAGGAGGCGGCAGCGGGAGCTGCATTAGCCTCTCTCTCTGGGCGGGCTTCAAGTGCATGCGGACACGGAGCGAACAGAGCAGATTCACCTGTTTGATCTGCTTTTCAAGCTCCAGGATTCTGTCCAGCTGCTCCAGCGCTTCCTTCTCGGATACCGTGGGCCTGTTCAAGAGTTCGAACATCGTCGCCGTCTCGGCACTAAGCTTTTCCTCCAGTGTCCTGAACTTCATCTTCGCCGTGTCGAGCTCGTCTTCGATTGCGGCCCGCTGGCTGGCGCTGAGGCCTATTTCTTCCGCGTACGTCAGGGCCATGATCGGTTCTACCAGAGCTCGCTTCATCGGGTCGAGACGATGGGGGATACCCTTTTGAACTTTCGGCACCTGATACCCGATGTTCATTGCATGTAGCGCCAGGCCGATTCGGTCCGCATCCTTGGTGGTTGTCTGTGCCAACCCACTTGAGGACGCTAACAAGACCCCCAAAAGCGCAAAAGTTGGTCTGTTCATTGCTCACTCCTGTCTGGCTGATTCCCTTCAGACGTCGCCAGCAGCCGCAGGACCCCCTCCCCAGGGGGACTCAGGTAGGCTTCAGTCGGTGACTCCCAGTAAAGAACCGCACTCGGAGTCGGCAGATCCGCTTGATTGTCGGTTTTCTGTATGACGACCAGCGAGATGACGGCAAAAAAGACCATCACGGCAGCCGCCACTAACACCCGCCTGTGACTGCTTCTGACACCTGCACGCCGGGCTCGGGCGACGATCGCGTGAAACGATGGCACTTCGCTCTCGTCCTGCTCGCGCGCCTTCCTAAAAAGCTGCCTGATTTTTTCCTCTTCGTGCCCGATCATATTGCTCCTCGGAACGTCCCAGACGGCGTCTGAGATTCTCTTTTCCCCGCTCGTAATGGACCCGGACGGAACCAATCGATATTCCCATGACCGCCGCGGCCTGCTCGAGCGTAAGGTCGTGGTAGAACACCAGCTCAATCACCTCCCGCTGCCGCGACGAAAGGGCGGCCAGCAGTTTCTTGAGGTATTCCCGGACTTCCGTTTCATGCATGAGCTCGGGTGCCATCGGTCCTTGCGCCTCTGCTCGAACGCTCCACCAGGTGTGCAGCAGACGCAACCTCCTGGCGATGCGTCGATGCGCCTCCCGAGCGGTGCACCGGATGACGCCGTACAGCCAGGTTTTGAGAGTCGATCGGCCATCGTAGCGCGCCGCCTCGGTCAGTATCTTGAGGTAAACCATCTGCAAGACATCTTCCGCTTCAGTCCGGTTGCCGTAGCAGCAGTGGAGCGCCCAGGTGAAAGCCGAGGAGTGAAGCTCCTCCAGTTTCTCCACCAAGGCTTCCCGATCCTGTCCGCTTGGCTCCCGGTTCATTTCCATCCCGTTCGATCCATTAGTGTCCCGACGAGCAGGAGTATATGACACGCGAGACTGGCAGTTTGGAATATCCAAATGATGTTGAGGCGTTGGCGCCGCTCCTGTACTTTGCCTGCATATGATTTGTGATCGAGAGGAGATTGTTCGAAAGATCGAAGAGGCGCTAGCCCAACGCCCGCGCCTTTCCCTGTCGTTGTTTTGCCGAGAAATCAAGTTGGGCCGCCATCTTGCGTCCCGGGCTATTCGTGAAGTCAAAGGGAAGTCGTTCAGAGACCTGCAACACGAAGTGCTTCTAAAAAAGGCCAAGGAGATGCTCGCCGAACCGGGCGTGAAGATCCATGATGTCGCTCACGCCCTCGGTTATCGCTGGTCGGAGGACTTCTCCCGTTTCCTCCGGAACAAGACATCCCGGCCGCCCCGGGAAATTCGCCGGGACGGTAACGGTAAGAAATGAAAGAGCACCGGCGAGTCTTTTAGAGCCGGTAGCGTAACGCGCGAAGCACGTGGCGACCGGATTGCGCGCCCTGAGGTAGAGGTTTCCGCCCTCCACTGGCTGGTCCTTTAACAAGGGGCGCGCAATCCGGTCGCTACTCGCTCCGCGCGCACTGTCACCTCTCGCCGGCCTTCTGTCCCCCCTTCGGTAGCAGCATCACCGCGACTGCGCCGAGGAACGCCAACGCGATGAGAAGGCCAAACCCGATCGAGTAGGCACCGGTCCGATCGCGAAGCAGGCCGACCAGCCAGGGTCCCGTTGCCTCTGCCACCCCGTCTGCCGTCAGCACTATTCCCATCACGCGGCCCATTACCCGAACGCCGAAGATTTCCGCCGCCATGAGAGGGATGATCATGTAATCCCCGCCCAGCCCTATCCCAAACAGGATGGCGAAGATGTAGAGGGCACCCGGAGTCTTGGCGAAAAACAGCAGAGGGATCGCGCTTCCGACCAGGAGGTAAATCAGGACCATCACGTATTTCTTGGCAAGGCGATCAGCCAACCATCCCATGAATAGACGGCCGAAGATGCTCGCTGCGGCGATCAGAGAGATGAAAGTCGCGATTCTGGCCTCTGAATGCCCTTCATCCAGGCTGAGGAAGAGCTTGAGGTTCTGATTGGTTCCCCCGACGGCCGCAATCGAGCACATGCTGCCGAAAGCAAGAAGATAGAAATAGGGGCTCTTGAGAACGTCGCGGATTGGCGTCGGAGACCCCGCTTGCCTCAACTTTTTGCTTTCCGGCGCCTCCTTCACGAGCAGAGCCATCGGCAGAGCGATGACGATAATCAGAATACCGAGCGTCCGAAGAGCGGCCTGCCACCCGAATGTCTTGGTTAACCAAACCTGAAGCAAGGGGACGGTGACGAAACCTATGCCTATCCCGAGGTAGGCGAAACCCATCGCTTTCCCACGAGCCTTGTCAAACCAGGTGCTGATCAACACCTGGTTCGGCAACGGGCCACCGCATACGTACCCAAGGGCATTGAAGAGGTAAAACAGGTAAAACATGCTCAAGGTCGAGACCATGCTTAGCCCGAAAAGCGCTGCTCCTGCCATCAGAATCCCGGCCAGCATCATCCGACGGGGCCCGAACCGATCTACGATCCAGCCGGCCAGGAAGCCGAATACCGGCCCAACGACGAGTTTGCTAAGAGCATTGCCCGAGGTCACCTGGGCCCGTGTCCAGCCGAAGTCCGTGACCATGAAATTGTAGAAAAGCGGCAGGCCGTAGAGTGCCAGCCCCACGATTGAAAAAAGGGCAAAAAACGAAGTGAGAGCGACCTGCGCCTGTCTGCCCGATACGGAAGAGGCAGGCGACTGGCTGGCAAGCGCGGGGTCCTGTTTGATGCTCATGGTGGCGAATTGTAATGTGCACAAGACCAGCGCCGCAAGCTGCGGGCGGCAATCACGCCGGCCCGGCACACGGTTCGGGGTTCGGGGTGTTGAGGGGACGACTCCGGTACAGTACCGCAACTTAGCCCCGAACTCAGAACACCCGAACCCAGAACCCCGAACTCTGTCAGTCCGTGCCAGTCCGTTCATCTGCTATATTTGACGGATACCCGCATGCAACAATCACGTACCGAACTACTTAAGCAACTGCTCAATGAACGGATCCTCGTCCTTGACGGGGCGATGGGGACGATGATTCAGGCTCGACAGCCGGCGGCCGAGGATTTTGGCGGCACCGCCCTTGAAGGATGCAACGAGAACCTTGTCCTGACTCGCCCCGATTTGATTCGCTCGATCCACGCGGAATTCCTGCAGGTCGGGGCTGACATCATCGAAACCAACACTTTCGGAAGCACCGACCTGGTGTTGGCCGAGTACGGCCTCGAACGGGAGGCCTACGAGATCACGTATGCCGCCGCGAGCCTGGCAGGGGAAGTCGCCAAGTCGTTCTCCACCGGAGAACGCCCGCGCTTCGTGGCCGGCTCCATGGGGCCGACCACGAAGGCAATCTCCGTCACGGGGGGCGTCACGTTCTCGCGGCTCGTCCAGACCTTCGGAGATCAGGCAAAGGCCCTGGTCGAAGGCGGAGTGGATTACCTCCTCCTCGAAACCGGGCAGGACATGCGTAACGTTAAAGCCGGCCTGATCGGAATCTGGGACGCCTTCAACGAGCTGAATCGAGAGGTTCCGGTTGCCGTTTCGGTCACAATAGAACCGATGGGGACGATGCTCGCCGGGCAGAATGCGGAAGCGATCGTAACCAGCCTGGAGCACGCCAACCTGCTGTACCTCGGCCTGAATTGCGCGACCGGCCCCGAATTCATGACCGATCATCTCCGAACCCTGTCGGAGCTGGCCAGGACATTCGTGGCCTGTGTCCCGAATGCGGGACTTCCGGACGAGGAGGGCCGGTATCTCGAAACCCCCGCCATGATGTTGAACGTGCTCGAGCGCTTTGTGAGCGAGCGGTGGGTGAATGTCATCGGCGGCTGTTGCGGAACGACACCCAGGCATATCGAGGCGATGGCGCGTCTGGCCTCCGGCCGTGAGCCGCGTCGTGTTCCTCAACACGACCGGGTGTTCCTGTCCGGTATAGACGCCCTGGAGATCGAGGAGTCCGTTCGCCCGGTCCTGATTGGCGAAAGGACGAACGTGCTTGGAAGCCGGCTTTTTAAGCGGCTGATTGCCGAGGGCAAATACGACGAGGCAAGCGACATCGCACGCCGGCAAGTGAAGAACGGGGCCCAGATCATCGATGTCTGCCTGCAGGACCCAGACCGGGATGAGGCGGAAGATATGAGGAGATTCCTCGACCAGGTCGTCCGTAAGGTGAGGGCCCCGTTGATGATCGACACGACCGATCCGGTCGTCATGGAGGAGGCGCTGACATTCTGCCAGGGGAAATCCATCCTGAACTCGATCAATCTCGAGGATGGAGAAGAACGGTTTCAAAGGGTCGTGCCACTCGCTAAGAAATACGGAGCCGCCGTGATCGTCGGGACCATCGACGAGGACAAGCAGAGAGGGATGGCGGTTACCCGGGAGCGGAAACTCGAGGTTGCCCTGCGGTCGTACGATCTCCTGGTCAACAAATACCGCGTCTCCCCGACGACTATCATCTTTGACGCCCTCGTCTTCCCTTGTGCCACTGGCGATGAGAACTACCGTGGCTCCGCTCTTGAAACGGTCGAAGGAGTCCGGTTGATCAAACAGGCCCTGCCCCATGCCAAGACCGTTCTCGGCGTGAGCAACGTGTCTTTTGGCCTTCCCCCTGCCGGGCGGGAGATCGTCAACTCCGTCTTCCTTTACCACGCGACCAAGGCGGGTCTGGATCTCGCCATCGTGAATTCGGAAAAGATCGAACGCTACGCCTCCATCCCGGAACATGAACGCCGGCTGGCGGAAGCCGTCCTGTTCGAACCCAACGAGGAAACGATAGCGCGGTTCGCGGCCCACTTCCGCGAGGCGACGGGGCGAACGAAGCCCCAGGCGGCCAGCCTGACATTGGACGAAAGACTCGCAAACTACATTGTCGAGGGGACAAAGGACGGGCTGATTGCCGACCTCGACCTCAAGCGCCAAGAGATGCAGCCGCTCGATATCATCAACGGTCCCCTCATGAAAGGCATGGATGAGGTGGGCCGGCTGTTCAATAACAACGAACTGATCGTCGCCGAAGTTCTTCAAAGCGCCGAAGCGATGAAAGCGGCCGTGGCTTACCTTGAGCAGTTCATGGACAAGGCGGACACCGGGGGGAAAGGGACCGTGATTCTCGCTACGGTGAAGGGCGACGTCCATGACATCGGCAAGAACCTCGTCGACATCATCCTCTCGAACAACGGCTACAAGGTCATTAATCTTGGCATCAAAGTGCCCCCACACGACTTAATAGAAGCGGTCAGGGAGCACCGCCCCGACCTCATAGGCCTGTCGGGGCTTCTGGTCAAGTCAGCGCAACAGATGGTGGTGACGGCAGGGGAGTTGTCCAAGGCCGACGTTTCCCTTCCCCTACTGGTCGGAGGCGCGGCCCTGACTCGCAGCTTCACCCGCCTTCGCATTGCTCCCGAGTATTCCGGCCTGGTCGTCTATGCTCGGGATGCCATGG
>RPQK01000428.1 GCA_003819755.1 Acidobacteriota bacterium
CCTATGCAGGATCGAGCCAAACGGCATCAGAATTGAACCGGATCGATTGTGCACAGGGGAAAGCGGCGTCGCCTCGAGGCCTGACAAAGCGTCGGCCTCTCGTTGCCGCCGCACTCCAAAATGGCCTGCGCCCCCGCGTTCGAAACAGGGCTCTGACGGGCGACACGCCTGCGCTCCCAGCGGACATCCCGCACGATCACTTCTTAACGAATCTCCTTTCTCTTGAGGAAATGATGTGACGCCGCATAACAGAGCAGGGCGGGAACGAGCAGCCAGAGCAACGGCCCGCCCTCCAGCCGGGCGTATTTCTCAATCGGCGGACCGGCAGGCCCGGGTTGGTGCGTGAAGGCCCAAAACATCCAGTCGTAAATGCGGAAGTACATGAACAAAAGAAAAGTACCGACTGTAATTGTTCCCGCGATCATCCCTGTCCACCATCGCGGAAACACGACTGCGAACAGGAACGAGCTGCCAAATGCGCCAGCGCCGAGAACAGCCAGCCAGATCGCCCCTCGCAAGCAGGCGCCTAGCACCTCGGCCAGCTGCTCGCCCGGAATCGCCAACACCGGGCTGCCGTCCGCGTTATAGGCCAGGTAGACAAGAAGCTGGCTCGTGAAGAGCGAGAGGCATATGGCCACGAGCGCTTCAAACATGTACACGCCCCACTTGACGGCCAGCAGGGCGCCCCGGCGCACCGGCCGCTCGAACATGAAGAAGAGGCGATTGCCCTCGTACTCGCCGGAAAAGGCACTGGCCGCGAAGAAGGCAATCAGGAAAAGCCCGATCGTCATGTTGAAGGCCGACTGGTAGAAAAGCGTCGCATACATGTTCCTGGGGGCGGCGATCTGAAAGACGAAAAGATCATGTTGCCTCCCCTTCAGCATTCGCATCGCCTGGTAAAAAAACACCAGCGGGAGGTGAAAGGTACAAAACAAGGCGAGAAACCGCAGGCGGCTCTCCCGCCATTCCTTCCAGAGAAGGGCCCGAAACATCTTTCCGTTCATCGCCGTTCCCTCCCCCCGTCTGCAGAGCCGACCAGCTTGAAGAAGATTTCCTCGAGCGTCATCGGCGCCGGCTGAGACTGCTTGAGATCGTCAATCGAAGCATGAACCACGACCTCCCCGCAATGCATGATCGCCACTTGATCGGCCAACCTCTCGACCTCCTCCACTGAGTGGGAAGAAAAAAGGACCGTTCGCCCTTCACGCCCGATTTCCTCGATCACATTCTTCAGAACCTCACGCCGCACCACCGGGTCAAGTCCGGCCGTCAGTTCGTCCAGAATGATCAGCTCGGGATTGTAGGCGAGCGCGAGAGTCAGACAGAGCCGCGCCCGGTGTCCCCGGGAAAGCTCGGCGACCTTCCGATCGAGCGGCAAGCCGAGGCGATCAATCAGTGACCTCACCTTCGCGTCGTCCCAGGTTCGATGAAAAGCCCTCGTGAAGTCGAGGGTTTCCGACACGGTCATCCATTCGTAGAGATAACGGGCATCGGCGACGTATCCCACCCTCTCCCGGATGCCCGGCTCGTCCTGCTGGTAACTGCGGCCCAACAGGCGCACCTGGCCGGCACTGGGCCGCAGGTGCCCCAGAAGGAGGCGGATGAGGGTGGTCTTTCCCGACCCATTAAGCCCGAGCAGGCCACAGACGCATCCCCCCGGCACTTCCAGTGAGACGTTTCTCACCGCCTCCACCCGACCGAAACGACGAGACAGGTTCGAGGTTCGGATCACGACGCCAGCCGAGCTCTCAACCGGAGCCAAGGCCGCGCCGGCCGATTCGTACACGCTGTTGCCTGAGTTCCCTCCCATGGCTCCCCCTCGAGCTCTCAACTCTCGCCCCGGGCACCGTTCTCGTCACGGCCGTTCACCCGGGTCATCAGGTCCCTGAAAACCGATTCCATCTCAGAGTGATCCAGCTCAAGATGGAGCCCCTCGACCAGGGCTTTCTCGAGCAGTTCACTGAAGATTCTGACTCTCTCGTTCTTCGACATTTCCACCGCCCGGAGCGACACGTAGGTCCCTTGACCAGCCCGCTTGTAGATAATTCCCTGGTGCTCCAGATCCAGGTAAGCCCGCGCAATGGTGTTGGGGTTCACAACCAGATCCGCGGCCAGCTGCCGAACCGAGGGCAACGGATCCTCGGGCTTCAGTTGCCCAAGGGCGACTTGAGTCCTCACCTGGTTGACTATCTGCAGGTAAATCGGAACCCCGCTCGATGCATCGATCTTTATCCTCATACAACCCGTACCAACTGTACTAGTTCACTAATACGGTGTCAAGTGGAATTTAGTTCCATGATGAACGGAGGGGACGGAACTCGGACGGACACGAACAGGCCAGGAGGACGTTTCTCGGTCACTTCGCAGACGGGCGAGTGACAGGCGTTCCCTGCTCCAGCAGCCGGCACATGGCCCTGCCCAGCCGCTTGATTCCTTCTTCAATGCGGGCTTCGTCCGTATTGGAGAAGTTCAGCCGCAAGGTGCTGTCTCCTCCCCCGTCGACATAAAAGGGGTGGCCGGGAACGAACGCGACGTTCTCCTTGACGGCGAGGTTAAAAAGGTTCATCGAGGAGATTCCCGGGGGCAGCGTGACCCACAGGAACATGCCGCCTTCGGGCCGGGTGCAGGTGACGCCGGTTGGACAGTACGTGTCGAGCATGTGCACCATGGCATCTCGCTGGCGGCCGTACGCGATCCTGATCCGCGACAAGTGCGTGTCCAAGTCGTTGTCGAGAAGGTAACGATGCACGACCCTCTGCTCGAGCGAGCTGGAATGGAGATCCGAAGCCTGTTTGGCAATGATCAGCTTCTCCATCACGGCTGCCCCGGCGGCGATCCATCCCAGGCGAAGGCCGGGCGAGACGACTTTCGAAAAGGAGCCGAGCAGGATGGCCTGATCCTTGAGGAACTTTCTCATTGAAGCGGCCCTTACCCCTCGGAACCGCAATTCGCCGTAAGGGTCATCCTCCAGAAAAACAGCGTTGGTTTGAGCAAGAACCTCGGCGGCTTCCTCGCGCCTGCTGACTGAGTAGGAAATTCCGGACGGGTTCTGAAAATTGGGAACCGAGTACATGAGCTTGAGGCCGGTAAGAGCCTGGCTTCTCAGTTCCTCGACGTCGCATCCTTCGTCCTCGAGAGTAACGACACGGAATTTCGGCTGATAAAGACCCAGGGCTTGAATGGCGCCCAGATAGGAGGGGCGCTCAAGGACCACCCGATCGCCTTCATTGAGGAAGATCTTGCCGACCAGGTCGATCCCCTGCTGGGATCCGGTCGTGATGAGGATCTGATCGGGTGAGACATGGACGCCATGCAGGGCGTACCGATCGGCGATTTGTTCGCGGAGCGGGAGGAAACCCTCCGTCGTCCGGTACTGCAAAGCTTCCCGTCCGTGCTCCTTCAAGACCCGGCTGCAGGCCTCTTTGATTTCCTCGACCGGGAAAAATCGCGGATTGGGAAGCCCGCCCGCGAAAGAAATGACGTCTGGGGATTCCGTGACTTTCAGAATTTCCCGGATGAACGATTTCTGAAGCCCGGCCATACGTCGGGCAAATTGAGGCGACATCCCAGTAATCTAAACCGAGTGGCGGGAGAATGCTACTGGAACGAACCACCAGGGACGAACACGGACGAACACGGACGGACACGGACGAGTGCGATCGATAGGCCGGGTTCGTCGGTGTTTGTCCGGGTTCGTCCGGGGGGCCTTTAACGGAAATTTTCCACGAGCACGATGTCGCGGACTTCGTGGTCGAAGCTGGAATAGAGAATCCATCTTCGATCCGGGGAGAGGGCGATCCATTGAGGGCCTTCCCAGTCCGGTTCGCGTTCGATTTTGCTGAGCAGACGGCGGGTGTGCCCGTCGAATTCGACAAGGAAGAACGAATGGTCCTTGGCTAGAAAAATGCCATCCGAAACGAGTTTCCAGTTCGGCCAGAAAACCAGATCGTTTATCACGACGGTTTCGGGACCGCCTCCGAGTGGCATTCGATAGAGCGGCGAGTAAGGGGCTTTGAGGTAGTAAAGGAATCGCCCATCGGGTGACTCCGCCGCGTTCCAACCGCCGTTCCTGGTTACTTGAATGGTCTCCCGCCCATCCCGCGAAACCTTCCAGACCTCCCATTTCCCGCTTCGATCCGAGCCGAAGTAGATCCAGTTGCCGTCTTTGGACCAACTGGGGATCACGTCGTCGGCCGGGTTTTGAGTCAGGCGGCGCGAGGAACGCCCGCCCGCTTCCATGACGAGAATGTCGCTATGTCCTTGGGGACGGGAGTCGAACGCGATCAGGCGGCCGTCCGGCGACCAGCGGGGAGTCCCGGAATGTTGCCCGAGCGAGGTCAGCTGGACGAGGTTCTGTCCCTCGGCGTCGCTCGTCCAGATTTCGGAGCTTCCGGTGCGCCTGGACGAAAAAACGATCTTGCCGCCATCGGGCGAGTAGTCGGGATTCAGATCGGCCTGGGTAGATGCGATCAGGCGGTATGGGGTCAGCGGCTCGTCGGCCTCAAGCGGCATCCGCCAGATGTTCAGTTCATTAAATCCTTCCTCATAGGCAAGAAGGTTTTGCGCCGGAGAAAAACACAGCGAGAGGATCTCGGCCGTGATTTCGGTAGCCACCGGTTCGCCGCCTGATACAGGCACCCGCCAGATCCGCCCTTCCCGGCCATCATTTGAAGCGAAAATGACTTCCTTTCCCGCGGGGCCCCAGGCAAGCCCCGAGACGGCCCGATTTCTGGACGTCAGCCGGACCGTCTGCCGGCTCCTCAAATCGAGAAGATAGATGTCGCCCGCCTCCTGTCCGGTCCAGCGGACAAAAGCCAGGAGCCGGCCATCGGGGGAGAACACCGGGTTGGTATCGCTCTGGTTGCCGGGCGGATAACTGATTTGCCGCTCCTTCAGGTCGGCAAGTGAAAAAAGAAGAACCCTCGAAGAGACGGCCGGGGGCTTTGGGACGGCAGACAGAACGATGTACTTTCCGTCCGGAGACCAATCAGGATCGCGCAAATCGCCCTCCCGAAGCTGAGTCTCGGGCCCGCCTCCGACGGGAACAAGGAACAGGCCGTTTTCCCGGTCGGTCCTGGCACCCTGGCGGGCGAACGCAATAGTTCTGCCGTCCGGTGACCAGTCCGGATACATTTCCTGGGCGGAATTGACCGTCAGCCGCGTTCGGTCTTCAGCGCCCACTGCCTTCACGTACAAATCAAAATTGTTCCCCGGCCCCCCATTCCAGCCAAAGACGACTTTTTTTCCATCCGGTGAAAAGCTGGGCCAGCGCTCCTGGCGGGGATAGCTGGTCAAGGGGACCCTCTTCAGCGGGTTCGACCCTTCGCGGAACGGCTTGGACCAGAACAGAACCAGGGCCACCAGGACGACGACGCTCGCCACAACAGTGACATAGAGCCATTTGCTCGGCGATACCGCTCGATCGGTCACCTCCGACTGGAGCGCGTTCTGGACATCGATGAGGTCGCGCCGAATCTCTCGGACCGACTGGTAACGGCCGGCGGGCTCCTTTTGGAGCATTTTCGCGACGATTTGCTCAAGCTCCTTTGGAATTTTGCAGGGCTCGGGAAATCGGGCCAACTTGTCCTGAGAAATCGCGTTGGCTGTCTCCAACTTGGTTGCGCGGCGGAAGGGATGAGTACCCGACAGCATCTCGTAGAGGATGATGCCGAAGGAGAATATGTCCGAGCGGTGATCCACTGCTTCTCCGTGAAACTGCTCCGGGGACATGTAGGCGAGTGTCCCGATGAGCAGGTTCCCGGGCGCCGAGGCCGTAAGCCAGGACTCTCCGGTGTCATCAGGCGACGGGAGAAGCCTGCGCGCCAGGCCGAAATCCATCAGTTTCGTATGACCCTCAGACGTGAGCATGATGTTCTGCGGCTTCAGATCACGATGGATGAGCGACTTGTGGGCCTTTTCAAGGGCATCGGCAATTTCAATGGCCAGCCTGATTATCTCGCCCAGGCTCGGCCGGTCCCGTCCGAGCTTGTCGCTCAGAGTCTCCCCTTCCACGTACTCCATGGCGATGAACTTCCGGTAACCATGCTCGCCAATTTCGTAGATTTTGCAGATAAAGGGGTGATCCAGGGCGGCTGCCATGCGGGCTTCCTGCAGGAACCGGGCACGAATGTGAGGGTCGCGCTCGAGTTCTTCCGGGAGGAACTTGAGGGCGACAAAGCGACCAAGACGGACGTCTTTGGCCTGGTAGACGCGGCCCATTCCACCTTGCCCGATAAGCCCGATGATCCGGTAGGGGCCAACCTCATCGCCCGGTGTCAGAATTTCCTGCTGGCTGCTGTTCGGGCTGCGGAAAAGCCGGTTGGAGCTGACCGTCTCGTCCGGCTCCATTAACGAAATCACGTCCAAACCCAGACTCGGATCAGCCTGGTAAATGGCTTTCAGGTAATCTTCACGGTCGTCGGCGCCCTTGTTCTTGGCTTCCTGAGTCAGGCTCCTGACCTTTTTCCAGTGTTCGGATGACATGAGGCTTACGGCAACGAAGGTCCCCGCGAGGGACAGATACTTCGAAGTTACCACAGCGGGGCGAGAGCGAGCAAAATTGCGGACAGGGTGGCAGGGTACCTGGAGGCGACAGTAATTAACAACAGAGGACACAGAGAGAAGCGCTTTCCTCTGTGTGCTCTGTGTTACAACCGTAACACTTGATCGCGCCGCGCGTGCAAGTTTGGTTCTGCGCGGCTGTAATTAGTAGTGATATTTTAATTTGGTTCAATTTCTTTCAACCGGCTTTTGTCAGATGTTCGAGG
>RPQK01000429.1 GCA_003819755.1 Acidobacteriota bacterium
ACATGGCCGCCGTGGCTGAACAGCTGGCGAGAGAATTCCCGGCGACAAACAAGGGGCGTGGCGTCACGCTCGAGCCGCTGCACGATGCAGTGATCGGCAGCGAGCTCCGCCTGACTTCGATGCTTTTCCTGAGCGTCGTCGGCGTCGTGCTGCTTATCTGCTGCGCCAACGTGGCCAATCTGCTCCTCGCACGCGCAACCGTGCGCACGCGTGAGCTGGCGATACGGTCAGCGCTCGGGGCTGGGCGGCGACGCGTCATCCGCCAGCTTTTGACTGAAAGTCTGGTGCTCTCCACTGTAGGGGGCGCATTCGGCCTGGGAGTCGGCGCAGGGATTCTGAGAAGCGCGCCGTCGGTCATTCCCCAGGAGCTGCTGCCCGGGGCTGTGACGCTCGCTTTCGACATGCGCGTGGTCGCATTCTGCGTTGCGGCAACGCTTCTGGTCGGACTGCTGTTTGGCCTCGCCCCGGCGTGGCAGGCCATCAGGTTATCGTCGGCGCAGGCGCTTGCCTCCGACAGCCGGACTACCACAGGCCACGGCGGAGGAGTCCGGAATTTGCTCGTTGTTGGAGAGGTTGCGACCGCCGTGGTTCTGCTCTTTGGCGCGGGCCTTTTGCTGCGCACCCTTCTGGCTGTCGACAACGTCGACCGTGGGTACCGTGCCGGGCAGGTCCTTACGATGATGGTCGATACACTGGGTTCGCGTTACCCGACTCCAGCGTCCCTTGTCTATTTCTTCGAAGCCATCGAGAGCGAGATCAGGGCCCTTCCCGGCGTGCGCAGCGTTGGATGGGCGAGCACTCTGCCGCTGGGCCCCTCGGACGCCGGCCAGACTTTTTTCGAGATTGTAGGCGATCCGCCACCGGAGGAGAGCCAACGTCCGACGGCCGACTATCAGATCGTGAGCCCCACGTACTTCCAGACTCTCGACCTTCCTGTCCTTGCAGGCCGCGCCTTCAACGACCGCGATACACGTGACAGCGTTCCGGTGTGCATCGTGAACGAAGCGTTCGTCCGCCGCTACCTTCGGGGCCGATCACCGGTAGGCCTTCGGGTTTCGCTCCGGTCGACAGGATCGGCGCAAGCAAACCCGCGTGTGAAAGAGATCGTTGGCGTAGCCCGTCAAGTGAAGGGCCGACCGGATGAGACGGAGGACTTTGTTCAGATCTACATACCGCTGGTTCAGAGCCTCAGGGATGATATTTATCTGCTCGTCCGACCGAGCTCAGGACCGGCCGAAGCGCTTGCCCCTGCCGTCCGTCGCGCGATCGCGCGCGTCGATCGGGAGCAGCTGGTGAGCGTCAGGGACGTGATGACGCTCGAGGATGTCGCTTGGGAAGCCACCGCACGTCACCGTTTCCGCGCGGTGTTGGTCGTGACGTTCGCCGGGCTGGCGCTCGTGCTGGCGATGGTCGGAGTTTTCGGCATGCTCGCCTACTCCGTCCAGCAGCGCGTACGTGAGCTGGGAGTTCGGCGGGCGCTCGGCGCCACAACGAGTGAGATCCTCCGCCTCGTCGTCGGACGAGCCGTCGGCGTGATCGCGATCGGCGCCGCCGTCGGGCTGGTCCTCTCGACGGTTCTCGGTCGCCTGCTTGCTACCATGCTGTTCGGTGTACAACCGTTGGACCCGATCACTTTTGTGGCTGTGACGATCGTGCTGGCGGTCGCTGCCGCGTTGTCCGCTGCCGGTCCTGCCTGGCGTGCCACCCGTATCGATCCGGCAGCTGCTCTGCGCAGCGAGTGAGGGGGCTTGGCCTATAAGCGCTAACTTGAAGCCGGTCCCGCGCGAGTCTCGGCACTCCCCGCGGATCAAATCCCAACCGGCCCATCGTTGCCTTGGCTCGTGGCCGTGCATCAGAGGGCGAGGAGCCCGGCCCGCTTCGGCCTCGGCTCAACAAAGTAACCGTGACTTTGGCGCGGAGTCCTAGGGAAACGTCCGACGAACTTCGACCTCATACTCCGGGACCTGGAATGCGTCCAAACCGACGACGATAAACCTGGCCGATCTCGGATTGTCTGACGCTATGGCGGACAGGTTCGGCCATCCTCGGGCGACCGGGACCTGGCCGATCCGGGTGCCGAGGCCCAAGGGGCCTTCGCGCAGCTCGGCTTTGGAGCTCCAGTTGCCGTACTCACCCCCCTCTGCGGCCAAGAACCGGACCAGCCGCTGTCGCAGATCCATGATGTCCAGGATTTGAGTGTCGGTAGGATAGAAAATACCGAGCAGGCGTGAATCATCCCAGCTGTCCGCCGATGGAGCCGAGTCCCGGTAGACCCGGACCGAGTTGAGCCCGGGTATGCCCGGGAAGGAAGCAACGCCCGTTCCCAGGACAATGACCGATGTTTTGGTTTTGCCGAGTCCGGCGGCAAGCGCCTTGCCTCTCAGACGTTCGCGTTCCCAGGTCCCGGGAATGGAACCGATCTGCTTCAAGAAGGAGATGCTCGTCGATGTTGCATCGATGTCAGCCCTTGAGGACGAGGCGTCAACTGCGAAGCCACCCTGTTCCGGCCGATAGAGGCTGAACCGGTAGGCCACCCACCTGGACATGGCCTGTAGCGCCTGCTCTCGAAGGGAATCGGAAAGGTCTGGCCACAGCCAGCGCACGATGATCTTGGCCGCGTGAAATTGCCTCAGGCTCCACTCATGCTGTTCAACGGCGTCATCGGGAACCGGTTTGTCGGCCTCCTTCAGGAGCGTTCGGGCGAGTGGTTCTGCGTAACGTAACGGATACTTGGGGTCTCGGAGCTCACCTTCGTCGGTCAGGAAGTGCTTGAGGATATGGGAAGTCGAGTCGATGTCGAGCGATTGCCTCCATCGGCCTTCCTCTCCGATGCGCCCGCCCCAAAAACCGGTCGCCGGATCTTGGGCCTCGTAGAACCAGTCTCGCAGCGCCTGCTTCCATCCTTCCGGGAAGCGATAGCCGCCAACACGCTCAAATAGCTCGATTGATTCGGGTGAGAGCTCCGAAACCAGGACAAAGGGGGTAGGGCCACCGAATTTGTCGGCCCAGAATTCCCGGAAATAGAGTGTCGAGCCGAGCGTGGCACGCAAGCGCTCGGGGTCGGCGATCTGATCGAGAAAGCTTAGCCGGTACTTAAGCTTCACCGGACGACCGGTCTGGCGTGACAGCAGATCCAGGTAATCGAGTGCATTGGCAGTCGGCCCTATGTAGCTGACCAGGGGAAAGCTTGGATCCATGAAAGCACCAGTCTCGGGGTTCTGGCGTTCAAGCATGAACTTCATCAGCTGCTCCGGCGAAGCTCCTCGGGGCATGCGCGACAAACCGTCAAGCGTCTGCATCTCGTGGTTGATACGCCTGAGACCCTGGTAGGCGCTCCAGTAGGCGCCGTCGTTCAAGTGATAGAGCGTGGCCATCATCTTGAATTCAAACTCGCCCATGTAAAAGCCGTCTGCCTTCAGTTCGGCATTGCGGCGGAACAGACGTGGCGGGCTCTTGAGCGTTTGTACGACCGAAAACGCCGAGGCTGCTGCAGCAATCAGGAGAACGGCGCTGCCAGTGAGGACGACCTTCCTCTTCATCTCTGTTGTCCCTTCTTGGATCCGTTCTTGACCGTTGTCGATAAGCAATACCTTGTGGCCGCAGTTGGCGAGGTCAATCGCGAGCGCACTCCCGGCGGGCCCGGCGCCGGTTATGGCAGTATCCCTGGCCGAGAAGGGTAGGCGCCGGGCACAGTCGCTTCCTGCTTCTGCCAGCCGAGCAGCTGTCGGACTTCGTCAGGCAAGGATGTGGCAGGTTCGGTCAGTGCAACGTCCTGAACCAGCTCGTACCGGCTGAGCTCCGGACTCTTGAAGAGGGTCCCCAGCCGGCTCGTGACGACCCTGCTATTGACCTCGAAGTGGGGGAACAGCTTCTGGAACTCTTCAAGGGCCTTGAACTGGGTCATGCCATCCGCGGCTTCCAATGGGCTCCAGAACAACAGGGCCTCCGGGCCGCCTGCTTCGTTCCGCACGTAAACGTTCCCGTCGAGCTGTGTGACCTGGGGCTTGGTGACCTTGCCGACCAGTCCCCTGCTCTGCTCGAATCGCAGAAGCGGCTTCGAGAACCGGGGCCCCGCGACCAGGAGGTTGCCGCAGAAGACGTGGCCCTCACGCTTGTCGACGTCGGGGCCGGTGGCCGGGTGCCAAGCGAAATGGTCCGCTGTCGCGCTCCGCTCATTCCGCTCGAACGAGGCCACGGAGTTGATCAGGGTGTTGTGCCAGGCGCGGACGTTTGAGCTGTTAAGGACGCGGATACCCTTGTCGCAGTTAAGGAAGACATTGCCTGCGACGATGGCGCCTTTGGAGATCTCGAAAAAGAAGCCGTCAAGGCAGTCCTGGACCCAGTTGTTCACAAACACGCCGTCCACGTTGCCGACGTCATACCAGATCCCGTTGGAATTCGGGTTGTCCATCACCAGGTTGTCACGGCAGGTGACCCGGTGGCTCTGATTGAAAATCTTGACAGCAGCCGGGTAGTAACCGGTGAGGCCCTCGACGTTGTTCCGGCGGAAAATGTTCTTCTCCAACAGCACATCAGCAGAACCGATCACGTACACGCCCTCGGTGCTCGTGTCACTGAACAGCGAGTTGCGGATCGTGAGGCCATCGCCGCGGAAGAAACCGGCCACGCGAGAGCAGAAGGAGATCGTCACGTTTTCGAGGGTCGCGCCCGTTGCCTCCTTGCCGTAGGTGGCGGGGTCACTGGGGCCGACCGGCTCGTCGGTCGGCTCTTCGTTGGGACCGAAGCTGCGCTTGCCCTCGATCTCGATGCCACGGCGCGCATACTGCGTGAACGTGATCCCGCGGATCACCGGCCCCTTGTGGTCGTTGGTCTTGCCGTTGACGGGCGCCGCCGTGCGGATCAGGGCGCCGTCGAAGGCCGTGATCTCGACAAGCCGGTTTGTCGGGTCCACGCCGATGTAAACCTGTCCCTTCTCGTAGTCGATGTAGTACGAGTGCGCGTCAAGCTCGCCCTCCCAGCCTGCGGACTTCAGCATCTCGCCATCGACGAAAACCATGTCGTTGTTGAAGCGGTGCAGCGGCGTCCGCATGCCCTCGCGGTCCCGCTGCCACCAGCCGAGTGGAGCGGCCGGAAAGAGCGTCTTCCACGAAGTCCGCCAGACGTTGTTGCGCAGCGCCCTCCACTCGGTCGCTACTCGCGTGCCCTTGAGCACCGGATGCTCATCTGCATAGGGCTGCAGCGTGATCCCCTGGTTGAACCTCAGCCCGCCAGTGCGGTACGTGCCGCCGCGAAGGATGATTGCGTCCCCGGTCACCGCCTTGGAGACAGCCGTCTCCAGGATCGTAGGCTGCTCCAGGGTCGTTCCTGCAGCATCGGCCTTCCCATTGGGGGCTACGTAGTAGACGTGGGCCGCGCCGGCAGGCGCCGAATAGCTTTGTTGAATCGGGCCGTAGGGCCCGCCCGACGGCTGTGCCTGTGCAGGCACTCCCACGAGCAAAAGGGCCATGAAGGCACAAACGAACTGGAGGCGACGGTTCATGTCAGTTCCTTTCCTCAAAGGACAAGACAGAAAGACAGAATCTCGAATATCGAATGTCGAATGTCGAATGTCGAAGGAAAGACTAAGGCGACGTTAGGTAAAGAATCGATGCCTTGCATCTTCTGGCTTTCGTCCTTCCTTCGATATTCGACATTCGATATTCGATATCCGAAATTCTGTATTAGTGTTTGTTGGTCTTTCGGCCCCTATTCCCCCTCTACCTCCAGCACGACGGTCTGGAGATCCTGATCGCGTGACGACGTCCCAACCATGACTCGGAACTGCCCGGGTTCTACTCGGAATTGCATGTCGATGTCGTAGAAAGCCAGGCGGTCAGGCGTGATCTCAAGGGTCACGGTCCGGCTTTCGCCAGGATCGAGGGTCACGCGCTCGAATCCCTTGAGCTCCTTGACAGGCCGCGTCACCGAGCTGACCACGTCACGGATGTACATCTGAATGACCTCGTCGCCGCGGCGCCGCCCGGTGTTTTTGACGTCGACGAGCACCTCGGTTGATTCCCCTGAGCGGATCCTTGCCTTCGTCAGGCGGATGTCGTCCACGGCGAACGTCGTGTAGCTCAGGCCGAAGCCGAAGGCGAACAACGGGTCTGCCGAGTCGAACAGATAACCGCGCCGGGCCGATGGCTTGTAGTTGTAGTAGGCCGGAACGTGCCCTACGGACCGGGGGATTGTCATTGGCAGCTTACCCCCCGGGCTGTAGTCTCCGAATAACGCCTCGGCCACGACCCGGCCGGTTTCCTGACCCAGGTACCAACACTCGAAGATCGCCTGGGCTTTCTCGCCCAGGTTGCGGATCGACAAAGGCCGTCCGTTGAAGAGAAGAGCCACGATCGGCTTTCCGATGGCGGCGAGGGCGTTGACCAGTTCATCCTGGCGGCCGAACATCTCGAGATCGGCGCGGTCGCCCAGGTGGTTCTTGGCCCACGCCTCGCGGGACGTCTGCTCGTTCCCGCCGATTGCCAGAATCACAACGTCCGCTTCTGCTGCGATCTTGACTGCTTGGGCAATACTGACCCGATCCTCGTCCGGATCCGCCGGTACCACCTCATCCTGGTTCCACGAGCCACCGATTGTGATCTTGCACCCTTCGTGGTAATCCACTCGAACGGTATCACCCAGCCGCTCGCGAATACCCTGCAACACGGAAGTGTAATGGAGGGGAACGCCGCTGTACCCGCCCAGGACTTGACGGTCCGCGTTCGGACCAATGACTGCG
>RPQK01000430.1 GCA_003819755.1 Acidobacteriota bacterium
ACGTTCTGTGGCGATACCTGATTGTTTATCACGTCGACGGAAAATAGCGTGCTGCCGGCGAGGGAAAGTTTCGGTAAGCGAAGGGGCCGGACGACATGGCTGCCCGTCAATTTGAAAGCTTTTCCTGATTCAGTGTCAAAGGCCCAGGCATCGACGTGGATCGGGTCGGTGGTGGGCATGTCCGTCTGAGCGAACGTGCGGTTCCAGCGAGTCCGGTCATGGGCAGGCTGGCGCAGCGCCCGGACCAAACCATGCGGTACGCCTACCATCGAAGCGATCGCAAAGACGCTGGACTCTCCGCTGCCGTCCCGATAGGTGAGGAGCACGGCATGGGCCGGTTCTCGTCCCTCCGGCAGCACCGCCCAGCCGGACGCGATGAAGCGGCCGTCCGGCGTCTTATGGAGATTCTCAAACGCTCCGGCCGGCCGCGCGTGCTGAGTGCTCATCGCGATCTCCTCCACTCTTTTCCCGTCGATCAAGCCGGGGCGCAGGTAGCCGAGGCGATTTAGTGCGTTCGCTAGCGTTACCAGGTCCCCCTGGCTCGGTGGTATCAAGGTTGCCGGCGGGGGAGAGCGCAGAACATTGACGAACAGCAGGCACGCCTTGAAGTAGCGGAGATGGACGCGAAACGTGTGAGCGTGGAGCATGCCCTGCGTCGCAGTGAGTCCATGGATGAGTAGTAAGGCTGCCACTACAGCGGAGGCCAGTGGAGCTGTCCGCATCCGAGTCGGCAAATATCCGTTCGCTCTGGCGTGCTCAAGTACAATCGGTGCGAGGTAGATCAGCGAGACGAGAAGGTAGAGTGAGAAGGTCGAGTAACGTGGAGACAGCGCCTGCGGGATGCCAAACCCCAACCGAGCTGTCATCACCATGAGCCCAGTCCCAAGCGAGTACGCTCCGATCGTGATGAAGACGATCATTCGCCTGCGCAGCGATCGGTCCCCGAACCCCACCCAGAGATATGCACAGGCGCCGACGAAGAGGATGGACGCGAGGGTTCCGATGAGTGTCGCCGCCACGAGCTGAGGGATTCCACTACCCGGCGCCAGGGGAGCACCCAGAAACGCCACGAGATAGGTGAGGGCGCGACCTGGGTGGCCAAGGGATTCGGTCAGGCTCGGGTGCCAATCTGGGGTTCGATAGCCGTACAGGTAGAAGCTCACACTCAGCAGGCACAACGCCATCCAACCGGCGATCAGAATGGGGATGAAGGGCCTCCGCCAGTCGCATACGACCAAAAGCACCGGGAGTACCAGCAGCCAGCACAGGAACCCGTTCGCCGAGGAGAACGTGCTCACGATTGATAAGAGCACTCCGATCGCCAGCTTGGCTCGCAAGCTCAGACCGGAATAGGCGACGCTCAAACAAGTCGTCAGGCACGCGATCGGTGCGAAGTAGACGACCTGCATACCCAAAAGCCACGATTCGTACTGGACCGGCGAGAAGATGAGGAGATTGGTTCCGACGAGCAGCCAGAGTCGTTTTTCGGTGCCGATGATCGTGAACCGACTGATCCGGTAGATATTGAAGGACACCAGGGAGGCGAGCAAGAGGCTCACCAGCATCTCGTAGCGCAGGTTCCAGCGCGTGATTGTGCCGAGGGCGAGGAAGAGCAGGTGCGGAAAGAACTGCCGAAACTCATTCTGCTGCGCAAAGAGGTGGGTGAACGAGATTGAGCCCTCCGCCAGGTAGACGAACAGCCGAGCGGTTGCCCACTCATCGTTGTACGGCACATCGACGCTGTACGTCGCGATGAAGAGGGCGGCGAACCCGATTGGAAGCATGACCAGCCCGACAACGAGCCAGCGGATCGCTGTCGGCACGGGGTAGGCGACGGGTGTCACGGTCGAGGCACCGGGACCTCAGGCTGGTTTCGTGACAGCGGTTTCCGCGCGATACAGAAGATCGACACCCCAATAGGCAAATTCACCCGCCGTGCCACATAGTTCTCGAAGGCGAGGAGGAGAAAGAGGCCTCTATTCACGAGGCGCGGTAGCACAACGAGGTCGCTCCTGGTTGCAGTGTTCGCCCGCGCTCGTCGTAGGAGCTTGACCAGGACAGCCAACGGTGACAGCAGGGTATTCCGATATGTGATCCGGACCACCTCGAGACCGGCGCGTTCTACCTTCTCGCCCAATTCGTCGCGCGTATACCGGTGGCGCGTGAGGGTGGCCACGTCGTGAGCAGACCAGAGGGCGCGGTGGGCCGCGACCTGGAGCAGGACGAACCCGCCAGGGATGAGGACACGACGGATCTCGCGAAGTGCGCCCACATCGTCCGGAACCCATTGGTGGACTAGTACGTCGATGGACAGGACGACGTCGAAGCTGCTAGGTCGAAACGGAAGCTCGGTGACGGAGGCCTGAAGGATGTTATCAAGTCCACGCTGTTGGCAGAACCGTATGCCTTCGCTGGCGATCTCGACGCCCCAGGCCTTCCTATGCTCGAGACGCCGGAGAAGACCGCCGGTGCCGCATCCCGCATCCAGGATACGACCAGTTTCTCGCGCCGGCGTGGCGTAGAGCACAGAGAGGATAAAGCGCATCGAGCCCTCGAACCACCAGTAACTATCCTCCAGCTGGAACATCGCATCGTATTCAGTCGGTCGCACGCGAGTTCCTCCTGGCTAGGTGGCAAACGCGCGGATCGCGTCACAGACGGCCTCCATGCCAGACTCGTTAAGCTCAGGGAAGATTGGCAGAGACAAGATCTCCGACGCCGCCTGCTCGGCCACGGGAAAGCTTCCCAACCCCGCGCCGAAATCCCGGTAAGCCGGCTGGAGGTGGATCGGCCACGGGTATTGAACGCGGGCGTCGATGCCGCGGTCGGCGAGCCACTCTCGCAGGCGATTCCGCGACGGATGCCGGATTACATAGGAGCAATAGACGTGCGTTGTGTCGGGCCGCTCGACCGGAACCTTCACTCCGGTCCCCTTGAGGCACCTATCGTAGCCGTGGGCGAGACGGCGCCGCTGCGCGTTCCAAGCGTCGAGATGCCGGAGCTTGACACGCAGGATGGCTGCCTGCAGCTCGTCCATACGACAGTTAAAACCTCGCAGGTGGTGCTCGAAGCGCCGGCGCTCTCCATAGTTCCGCAGCAAGCGAACATGCTCCGCGTGATCGGCGGAGCCCGTGACGATCATGCCGCCGTCCCCGTAGCCGCCAAGATTCTTCGTCGGGTAGAAGCTGAAGCAACCGAACAGGCCAAAGCCCCCCACCTTCTTGCCCTGATACATTGCGCCATGCGCCTGGCAGGCGTCCTCGACGATTTCGAGCCCTCGGCCGGCCGCAATCGCGAGCAAAGGCTCGATATCGGTAGGGTGGCCGTAGAGGTGGACGGGCACGATCGCTTTGGTTCGACATGTCAGCCGGCTCTTCACCTCACAGGTATCCAATGTATAGG
Source organism: Acidobacteriota bacterium (assembly GCA_003819755.1). Taxonomy (GTDB): domain Bacteria; phylum Acidobacteriota; class UBA6911; order RPQK01; family RPQK01; genus RPQK01. Next base: position 3,403 of record RPQK01000430.1, read on the forward strand.
TCTCCGGATCGATGTCGACGAGAATCACCCGGGCACCGGCGGCCTCGATGGCGACCACGGTCGCCACGGCGGTCAGGGCACTAGTAATCACCTCATCCCCGGGACCCACGCCTGCGCCGAGCAGCGCTAGGCGCAACGCGTCGGTACCGGAACTCACCGCCACCGCGTGGGGGACGCCGAGATATGCGGCGAACTCCTTCTCGAATGCCTCGACCTGCCCGCCGAAGACGAAGACGCCGCAGTCGAGGACGTCCTGGATCGCCCGGTCGATCTCGGCCTTGACCTGGCGATACTGGGTGCAGAGTTCTAGAAACGGAACTGCCGGTCTCACCAGTAGTGGTTCCTATAACGCCGGTAGTACTCGACGGTCCGTCGTAGGCCTTCGGCAAGCGGCACCGCCGGCTGCCAATCCAGTACACTCTTGATCTTCGAAAAATCGGCGTAGTAGCTCCCGATGTCGATTCGACCCCTGTCCTCAGGAAACGGGACGCATGTGTAGGATCCGCCGCCCACGACACCCAGGAGGATGTCGACGAACTCGCGGATCGAGTAGGGTCGCTCACCGCCGAGGTTGAAGACCTCGCCGTCTGATTCAGGCCGGTAAGCGGCGGCAAGCAACGCCTCGACCACGTCGTCGACATACGTGAAGTCTCGCATCTGCTGACCGTCACCAAAGATCTGAAGCTGCTGGTCATCGATCGCGAGGCGGATCAACCAGGGCACGAACGCGTGCCGGCCATTGCCCATGAGCTGACCGGGCCCGTACGTGTTGGTGAGCCGAAGCGACGTCACATGGATGCCATAAAGCCGTCCGTAGAGCAGATAATAGGCCTCGGCCGCGACCTTGTGAATTCCGTTGATATCGATCGGGCGCAGCGGGTGGCGCTCATCGACCGGGAGGTATTCCGGCCGCCCGTACTGCTGGCGCGTTGCCGTGAAGACGATCTTCGCGCCTGGCGCATGCTTGCGGCAGGCCTCGAGGAGCCCTAGTTGGGCGTGACAGTTCATCATCAGGTCCGCGTACGGATCGCACATGCTGTAGACGTGGCTGACGTGCCCGGCCAGGTTGAAGACGAGGGTCCGGCCTCGCACCAGCTCTCGCATCGCATCCTCGTCGATCATGTTGACGACGTGCACGGCAATGTGCTCCTCGAGATCCGCGAGGTTGAAGCGGTTCGCGCCGGTGTTCGGCACTAAGGCGTCGACGACCGTCACCTTCGCCCCGAGCCTCACCAAACGGCGGACAAGATTGCTGCCGATGAACCCGTAGCCACCAGTAACCAGAACGGGCACACCGTCGAAGGCCTCCTCTACAAAGGGCATCAGTGGCTCCCCCTGGCTGCCTGCTGAACCACGAGCCGCCACCACAGGCGCGCCATGTCGATACCGACGTCCGCGATGCGCCGCGGAGTGAAGAACTGGGAGCGTCCGTACGATCGGCGATAGTGACAAACAGGGACCTCTACGAACCGGGCACCGAAATCCTGCAGCTTCCGCACGAGCTCCAGACACACGACGCCCGAGTTATGCTCGAGCTCGATCTTCTGCAGTAAGGAGCGTCGAAGGAGACGGAAATCACAGTCCACGTCGCGTATCTTCAAGGAAAACAGGAAGCGTGCCACTCTCCGGTAGACGGCCCCGATCAGCATCCTATACCACGGATCCTGGCGCTTGAGCTTGTATCCCTGCACAACATCGACGCCATCGTCGACGAGCGCCACCAGCTTCCGTAGCTCCGCCACGTCGTACTGCGCGTCGCCGTCCGTGTAGAAGACCCAGTCTTTGGTGGCTTCTGCGAAGCCGGTCCGGAGCGCTCCCCCGTAACCCCGATTCCGCGGATGGCGCACGAGGCGTAGAGGCACCGAATTGGATCTCAAAAGCTCTTCCAGGACGCCGACGCTCTGATCAGTACTGCCATCATCGACCACGATGATTTCGTAATCGTCCACGACCTCCTGCAGCGCCTTATTCGCGAGAATGACGACGCGGGCGATTGTCCCGCCGTCGTTATAGCATGGGAAGAACGCACTGACTGACAAGAACGACGTCACCGTGACGAGATCCGCGTACAATAACGACTCAGCCAATACTGCGTCGGAGGCGCCCCGCTTATTCGTCTCAAGTCTGAAGGGGAGATGCAGATTGTAAGTTTCATTGACCAGGTACAGGTCATTAAAAGAATCCCCAATATCCAATGTTATCCTATATTTCCGCTTCTACTCCTCCATTTCAAGGCAGGAGAGTATCCGATAAGGTAACGTTATGTCAACTTGGCTTGAGCCTGATTGCGGCCAGGGCTGAACAACTGCATTGAGGTATCTCCTTTACTAAGGCATTTCGAAGTTATAAATCAGGTGATTCCCGATAGCGAAGATTTGTCTCTTTCAGGCAATTTCAAAGGGCTCGGCAACTGCTTAACCGAGTAGCGGGAGATAGTAAATTTGCCTGCAACGGAAGGCTAAAATGCGGGTCGCGATCATTCACGATTGGCTTATTACCATGCGAGGGGGGGAAAAGTGTTTGGAAAGTTTTTGCACACTGTTCCCCGGAGCCGATCTGTACACGCTCATTTACGCGCCCGATCGAGTTTCGAGTTTGATCAAATCAATGAACGTTCGTGGTTCCCTTTTGAATGAGCTCCCAGCCATCGAACGCATCTATCGCTACTGTTTACCGCTATTCCCCACAATGATTGAATCGTTTGACTTGCGAGGCTACGATCTCATCCTCTCAAGCAGCCATTGCGTAGCCAAAGGAATCTTTCCGCACCGCGCGCTCCACATTTCGTACGTCTATGCCCCCATGCGCTATGTCTGGGACATGCATGACGCTTATTTCGATCGTGCTGCGGTTCTGGCTCGGGTTGGAATGTCCGTGTGGCGGCGCTATCTGCAGAGATGGGACGTTGCGGCTTCGGGGCGGGTGGATTATTTCTTGGCAACCTCTCGAAATATCGCCGCCAAGATCCACACGCTCTACGGGCGCCAAGCCGCGGTTATCTATCCGCCGGTTGATTTAGAAAAATTCTACGTTGGAGGCCTGCAAGAGCCCTATTATCTCATCGTCTCGGCTTTGGTACCTTATAAGAGAATCGACATCGCGATTCGGGCATTTAACGAAGTGCGACTTCCCCTAAAAATCGTGGGCGAGGGCCCGTTGCGAAGCCGGTTGGAACGGAGCGCCGGTCCGAACATAGAATTTCTCGGTTGGGTTGACGATGCACGATTGGCCGGTCTATATGGTTCGTGCCAAGCGCTGGTTTTCCCTGGAGAAGAAGATTTTGGTATTGTCCCCCTTGAGGCTCAAGCCTG
>RPQK01000431.1 GCA_003819755.1 Acidobacteriota bacterium
AATAAGGGCACGCCGGAAGGAGAGGGGATTAAGCGACTCTTTTCTGCCTCCGGCCTGCCCGAACTCAATCATTGTGTCTCGACCGTTCCAGGCACCATGCGCCATCGCCCACCCCGCATCTCTCCACGCGGTTCTTGACGACAATTGGCGAGCTTTTTCGATTGATGAGGCGGTAATGAAGCCGATGGCAGGAAGAATGCCTGTGCGACGGACTTTTCTCCCTAACTCGACGAGATCTTTATCGGAGAAGTGCATCGGTGAAGCGACCCAGATGAGGTAGTCCGGAGAGAGACCTAATGCATCATCGAGAGTTTTCGACAAACGCGCATGCTCCCGTTCGGCAATCTCAACGGCAAGCGCAAAATAGGGATCGTCAGGTTTCGAAAGTACGAAAACTGGTGGATCCGCTGGTGTGAAGGCAAATATGTTGGCCAGCGTAAGTCCGACGATCGCCGCAAGGAAGATGCACCGTCCTGGAAGAATTATTGGCATTGCCGGTTCATGGTCAAAGGCTAACACGACCAAGCCAGGATACGGTAGTGAGACGGCTCGATGGCGTGCCGAATCCTTCTCCTTGACAACTTAGGAGAGGGGGCGCTATTCTTCTCCTGAGTAATATAGGAGAACGGGCTATGCCGCAAGCCGAACTGCTGCCGGGAACACTCGATTTGCTTATCTTGAAGGCCGTCTCGCTTGGTGCTCAGCATGGCTATGGAGTATTGCTGCGCATCGAGCAAATTACCGGCGGGGCGCTGACGATCGAACAGGGGGCGCTCTACCCGGCGCTTTACCGGCTGGAACATCAGGGCCTGCTCGATACTCACTGGGGAACTTCCGACAACAACCGAAAGGCGAAGTTTTACAGCCTGACGGTGGCGGGCCGGAAGCGTCTGGAGACGGAAACTCATCGCTGGAATCTGGCCGCACTTGCCATAAACACAGCGCTTGGTGTCGAGGAGGTGTGACGGTGATATGGGCCAAGCTTCGGTCATTCTGCCGTAGTGTCGTCCATCGCTCCCGGGTGGAGCGACAAATGTCCGAGGAAATCGAGTTTCACCTTGAGCAACGTGCCAGGGATCTGGCCGCACGCGGACTATCGCCGGAAGAGGCGGGGCGGACGGCGCGGCTCGAGTTCGGCCCCGTCGAGAAGTACAAGGAGGAGGCCCGCCAGAACCTGGGGCTGAGGATCCTCGACGAGATCAGCGCGGACGTGCGGTATGCGTTTCGTGATTTTGCGAGAAACAAAGGATTTACTTTCGCCGCAATCGCTACGCTGACACTGGGAATCGGGGCTAATACGGCCGTATTCAGCGTTTTTGATGCGATCCTCCTTCGCCCGCTTCCTGTAAGAGACCCGGAACAACTGGTCGTGTTCGACTGGTTACGCAGTCCGGATTCAATGGTTGCCGGGTATTCGGGGTATGGACGGCCGCTCCGGTTGACGCCCGGCCCGGGGGCCGAGCTCGGCATCCGTACCTCCTTTTCCGCCCTGACGGTCGAACGGTTTCGCGACCACAACTCCACCCTGTCACACGTTTTTGCTTTCTCGCCGGCACCCAGACCGAATGTGGTTGTCAACGGTCAGACGGAGACGGCGTCCGTCCTCATGGTGACGGGGGAGTATTTTGACGGGCTGGGCGTAGGGGCGGCTATCGGGAGAGCCCTTTCTCCCTCGGACGATCGCCCGGTTGGACAACCGGTCGCGATGATCTCCCAGCGTTACTGGCAGCGCCGGTTTTCGGGCGACGCGAGCATCCTGGGCAGAGTGATTCAAGTCAATCGGATTGATTTCACCGTTATCGGGGTCACCCCTCAAGGATTTGAGGGACCTCTGATGAGTGAATCTTTCGACATCACTGTTCCCATCGGGATGGCTTCGAGTCTGAATCAGCAGCAAGGGGCTCCGCCGGTATCGGTGTGGTGGATGCAGATGATGGGCCGGCTGCGGCCCGGAGTGACGCGCGAACAGGCGGCTGCGGATCTTCAGAGCGGGTTTGTTGACACCGTGCGCGAAAGCTGGGACAGGCGGTCCCCAAATACGCCGAATCCTGCGCGACGTGGTATTCCCACGCTTCGCCTGCAGCCCGGTGCCCAAGGGCCTGACGGCCCTCGAATTGACGCTATGCAGGTTATCGGCGCCGTGTTCCCCGTTGTGGCCGCGGTTCTTTGTATTGGTTGCGCTAATCTCGCCACCCTTCTTCTCGTGCGCGCGTCGGCCCGCCGTCAGGAGGTCTCGATTCGCCTCACGCTTGGCGCCAGTCGCTGGCGGGTGATGCGGCAGTTGCTCAGCGAATCTTTGCTTCTCGCTCTGGCGGGGGGAATCGGCGGCTCGGTTCTCGCCTTTTGGGGCAAGAACTTCATGCTGTGGTTGCCCACGGGAGATCTGCCAGTCGTGGACACGCGCCTCGATTGGCGCGTACTCGGATTTGCCGCCGCCCTGTGCGCGCTCACGGCGGTCGCGTTCGGGATCGGACCAGCCTTGCGCGCGACTCGGACGGATCCAGGGCCGGCGCTAAAATCCAGCGCGCAGAAGGGAAGTGTTCGCCGGGGAATTGTAAGCAAAGCGCTCCTGACGACTCAGGTCGCCATCAGCCTGGTCCTCCTGGTTGGCACGGGGCTTTTCCTCCGTACGCTGCACAATCTCAGTAAGGTTGAGGTGGGTTTCAACGCGGACAATCTCCTCGTCTTTCAAATTGACCCGACGGTGCAGGACGACCGCCCGGCTCGAGTGTTCGACCTCTACGACCGATTGGTCGACGAGGTCGAAGCGGTCCCCGGGGTCGATTCCTGCACTCTCTCTGCCATGCCGCTGATCGCCAGGAGGCAATGGGAGGAAACGGTGCAGGCGGACGGAAATCGCAATCCAGGGAGTGCCTTCATGCAAGTTGTGCGGTGGAATTTTCTTGAGACGATGGGCATCCCCTTGGTCACGGGAAGAGACCTGTCGGCGGCTGACACTCAAGGGAGCTCACGAGTCGCGGTCATCAATCAGACCATGGCGCGCGAGCTCTTCGGCGACCCGAATCCGGTCGGACGCCATTTCCAGTTCGTGGATGGTGCCGATCGCGATGTGCCGATCCAGGTGATCGGCGTTGCACGCGATTGCAAGTACTCGAGCCTCGAGCAACAGGTCCCTCCCACATTGTTCTTGCCCCACGCGCAGGCGCCTTCGCGCGCTATGACAGTCGAGGTGCGAACGGCAACAGATCCGACATCTCTGGCGCCCGCAATCCGAGAAGCCGTTCGCAGGATCGATCCCACGCTGGTCTTGGCCGACATGAAGACGCAGCGACAGCAGATCAGCGAGACAATCGGAGGGCCGCGCGCCTTCGCCTTTCTCGCCGCGGTATCGGGAGCCATTGCGCTCCTCCTCGCCTGCGTCGGCCTTTACGGGGTCGTTTCCTATGATGCGACCCGACGGACGAACGAAATTGGTATCCGTATGGCGCTTGGGGCGAAGCGTTCGAATGTGCTTTCCCTCGTGATGCGCCAGACAATCGTCGTGGTAGTGACCGGTGCGGTTCTCGGGATCGGGCTCGCCATCGCGGCCGGGCAGCTCATTTCAAACCTCCTGTTCGGCATACAACCGACCGACCCACTGGCCTTTGCTTCGGCCGTCGTGTTTCTGCTCGCCGTTGCGGTCCTGGCGGCCTACTTACCCGCTCGCCGGGCGTCCCGGCTCGATCCGACGCAGGCTTTGAGATACGAGTGAGGAGTAGGAGGTCCCGGAAGCAAGGGGAAATGCAGGCTCCGTAAGTGGGGGCATCCGCCGTGAGCGCGGGCAGAGATGCCCGCGGTCTCGGCAGCGAGCAAGTTGAGAGCGAGGCGGAAAACGGCAACAAATGGAATATGGACCTCACGTTCGCGAAGGAATAAGGAGAGCCGCAAGCTGTGCGGCTCTGTCGGGATTGCTGACTATTGAAACGTTAGTAGGAGCTCGTCAGGTAACCGCTTAAACCTAATATCAGCATCGCGACGGTGGCGAGAATCGACAACACGATGCCGACAAGCGTGAGGACACCCAGGTATTTCCAGTACGATTTCTGAGCAAGGAGTGCGCGCTCTAGGTCTTCGGCCTGGCCCGACAACTGCAGCGCCCGAATGCCCTTGGCATAGCGGTTAAGGAATAGTCCCATCGGCAGGATAAACGCCGCCGCCACCAGGTAAGCGAGCAGAGCGGCGGCTCCAATCCCCGCACCGGTGAGCCCGCCTCCGCCGGTCACTATTCCCATGACCAGGCCCGCCAATCCGAACAGGACCATGAGCACGCAACCGATCATGGCGAGGATAGCCAGCAAACGGACCCAGGGGCGGGTCTTCGCCAGGATGGCGACGGTCCCTTCAGACACGCTTCCGAACATCGGGGCGGCGGGTGTCGACGGTGAAAAGGACCGCAGGGTCGATAGCGTCTGGACAGGGATCGCAGCAACCGGCGGCTGGAAGGTCGGAGGAGCGGTCGTCACGGCCGCTGCAGGAGCAGTGAAAAGTGGCGGAGCCGAGGCAGCCACCGGAGGTGTGAGGGCTCGTGCGGATGCGAGGTCAGGAACCTGTTCGGCCGCGAGCCAGTCTGGAAGCCCGTCGTGCCAGACGAGGTCGTCCCAGCGCAAACGGCCGCTTTGAAGCATCTCGCGCACAACCGATTCACTCACCGGACCCACTTGACTGCCATTCTGAAAGTAATACCACTCTTCACTCATGCACTGCCTCCCCTGCGGCCGCGATATAACACAGGTAGCGTGGACAACGCCAGTGGCTCCACGCCGCCTGTGGCTATTTGCTCGTCTCTTGTTTCTCCGGCTGGCTCGTCACCCGCAGCTCAAACACCGACCCCGGGGCGAACTCGATGTCCTCACCTTTGGTGCTGAAGGCAATAGTGAGTCCGATAGCAGCGCCGATGGCAGCGCCTTTTGCAGCCCCGGACCCGCCCCCTGCCAGACCGCCAATGAGGGCGCCCAGCCCGGTAGCGACCGCCGTCGTTGCCACATCCCGTTTCTTCGACGACTTGCCGATGACGTGCCCTTCCTCGTCGACGTTCTGGACACCCTTTGAATTGCTGACGCCGACGAGGTCCGCCTCGATCGGTATCTGGCGGTCGGGGAGGACCAGGGAGCGGAATTTGAAGGAGAGCTCGGACTTCCCTTTGACCTTGCCGGACGCCTTCGCCTTGAGGACTTCCGCCTCGATCATTTTGCCTTTGAATTCTCCCGGCTCCAGGACCTCAAGGGTAAAAACGTCGCCTTTCTGGTTGGTTGAGGCGCTCAAGGGCGAGAGGGTCTTTACCATGAACTTCTGGTCCTTGATCTCCTGTGCCTTGAGGACCGCGCACAGCAGAACCGTTCCGGCGATCGTAACAAGCAGCAGCGCAAACCTGGCGTTATTTCCTGATGGCCCGAATCGCAGCATGCAGACCTCCAAACTCGCTAATCAATGTCAGGAAGCGGTTGGGAACAGGGGCAATCATCACGGTTCCGGTTCCCCTGAAAGTGTTTACCAATCCTTCGCCGGATGTGAAAGAGCCGAAGAATTTCTTCACGGCCTTTTCGACCCGAAACTCGAGTGACGCGCTGCGGGCAACCGCGAAGGAGCCGTCGACAACGAGAGTTTCGCCCTGCAAGTGGATGGCCTCAACCGGCCCGCGCGAGACGTAAAGCACCTTCCCATAGCCGCTGACGCTCGTTTGGAAGAAACCCTCCCCACCGAACAGGCCTGTAAAGGCTTTGTTCGTGTACATATCGATTTGAACCGTGTTTTCGGAGGCCAGGAAGGCGCCTTTGTCGAGTATCCACTGATCGCCGGCCAACTCCAGTATGTTGCAGTGGCCGAACGTCGGCTCGAGGAAGATCGTCCCTGTGCCGCGGTAGCGCGGGCGCACCGCCTTCTCTTTGGTCAGGGCACTCTTCAGGAACCCTCCGACCGACGGAAGCTGGGAATCGATCGTGATGTTCCCCAGCATGTAATGAAGCGCGCCCGACTCGAGGACCACTTCCGCGTTCGTAATCGTGATCTTCGGCATCTGGTACATGTCCGACTTGATAATCTCGAACTCGGCGGTCCCGCCCGAGACGGCAGGCTGAGGCGCGGGCTGAACGACAGCACCAGCAGCGGGGACAGCCGCCGGGGTGGAAACGGCGAGCAAGCCCGGCAAGGCTTGAGTTACCGGCTGCCAGGCGGCCAAACCCTCATACCAGCAGAAAGCCGCCGGTGAGATACGCCCCTGCTGCAGCAGTTCCCTTACTTGCTGCTCGGCGAGAGGACCCGTCTGTTGCCCGTTTTCGTTAATGTAGATCTGATCCGGCATCGCTAACCTCCCACGTTTAATGCAAAACCTCCCACTCGACGGGGACTGAGAATCGCCCTTTCTTGTTGAAACGCAGTGAAATACGACGATATCCGTTGCGGGGCCCAGGCCCTTCAGCCACCGCCACATTCGGAGCGCTAAGCCGCACGCTGCACGCCACCCCGGGTAATGCGCCCTGGAGCTTCCCGACATTGGCCGAATCCCCCTCGATGACGACTGTCATCCCCTTGTCGGCCTCCCCTGTCCAGATAAGGACACCTCGCTTCGGCCCGTCGTAGGCGGGCTTGTCCGGAATCGGTGACTGTCGCTCGGAAGCGGCCTGGGCGGTTTCCGTCTCCTCGGGTACGGGCTCCGGACTCCGTTCCGGAGTGGCCACAGCAGGCTCGACAACAGCCGGCTC
>RPQK01000432.1 GCA_003819755.1 Acidobacteriota bacterium
CTCCAGAGTCCGGCAGCCGGGCTGGGAGCCCGGCGAAAACGATGGTTGCAGCTCGCCGGTTCAGGCCGACCCCGGGGGTCGGCTGCCGGACTCTGGAGAGTCCGGCCACAATAAAAGCCCCATCCGCCGCGGCTGGTTGCACCGACTTCGCAAAAAAGTAAATGCCATTCGGCGTCTCGCCCGCGCTCCCAGCGTCAATTCGTCTTGACCCCCATCTCCTTCAGCAGATGGTCGGCGCCGCTGAACTTCAGGGCGACCCAGAGAACGTAACGGATGTCGACCGCAATGGACCGGCTGTAAAGCGCGCTCCAGCCGTAGTCGTTGATCGTCGCTTCCCATACGCGGTCGAAATTGACTCCGACCAGTTCCCCGCGGCCGTTGAACACGGGGCTCCCGGAATTGCCGCCAGTCGTGTCGGTGTCGTAAAGGATCCCGACCGGCACGTCGCCGAGTTTCGGGGGAGCAAACGGCCCGAAATCCTTCTTGCGGTGCAGTTCCATGAGGCCTTCCGGGGCAACGAACGGGTCCTCTCCCGTGTGCTTCTCGACAACGCCTCCCAGCGTCGTTATTGGATGCATGAAAACCGCGTCGCGCGGCTCGTAACCTTTGATATGGCCGTAGGTCAGCCGGAGTGTGCTGTTCGCATCGGGAACGAAGTCACGGCCGAGGAAATCCTTCTTGACGTCCAAGTAGAGTGAATAAAGCCGGTTCAGGTCTCCCTCGCGACGCTTCTCGGCCTCTTTCATCGCCTGGACCTCCGGATACAACTTCGAGGCCAGCTGCACAAACGGATCGTCGAACAGGTCGAGATCCTCCGGTTTCTTCTTCAGAAGGTCTTCGACTATCTTTCCATCGTGAATGCGAGTCGCACCGTAAGCCTGATTAAGGAACCGGTCGATATCTGAACCCTGGCCGTTCCCCAGAATCGGCCGGAGGGCAGGGATGGCGTTCAGTTTGGCCGCCCTTACCAGTAGGTTTCTCAAAATCGCCTCGTCGACGCCCCGGTCGAAATTGCGCAAAGAGAGCACGAGACGGCTGCTTGTCTGTTTCCAGTTCCGATCCATGTACGACGATTCACGTTCGACGTCCGGCTTCTGTCTTTCGCGAGCCGCCTCATAGGCGGTAAAAGCCACCCGCAACGCCTCCGGGCTCCGGGTCAAGAACTGAAGAAGAAACTCCCGGGGTACAGCGGCCTCCGCCTGGGCGTAGACGCTCCCGATTTCTGCGAGCACAGTCCCGTACTTGGCTTTCCGTTGCGGATCCGCCTGGATGAAATCGGCAAGCGCTTTTTCCTCCTGCCTTTTCTTGCCCAGGAGGTCGGCTCGGCGTATTCCGACCAGCTTCCCCTGGTTGTTCTTGAAAGTGTTGCTCAGGCCTTTGACGCGGGGGGCCACCTTCAGGGCCACGGCGGGATCCGCTTTTCCCGCGGCCTCCATCAGATTGATCTGCCAACCGTACCATTCCACGGTAAAAGGCATGCGGACGCGGTACTCAAAATCCAGGTAGCTGGCTGTCCGATGTCGGTAGGTGCGCCCGGGGTAACCCAGGATGAACACCAGATCACCTTCCGCCACCCCGGAAGGCGCGACTTTTATGTGCCGGCGGGGGTGATAGGGCACATTGGCTGTCGAGTAGTCAGCCGACCCGCCGTCAGGAGCGACATAGGCCCGGAAGAAAGAGAAATCGCCCGTGTGCCTGGGCCAGTTCCAGTTGTCGGTTTCCCCACCGTACTCGCCAATGCTCCGTGGAGGGGCGTAGACCAGCCGGACGTCCTTCAGGTAGGTATAAATAAAGAGAACGTACGATTTCCCGATGAACATCTCTGACACCTCGGCTCGCTTTCCGGGGTTCTTGGCCTCGGTGTCCAGGACAATCTCTTTAATGCGCTTCTCAATGGCCTTGGTTCGAGCACCCGGCTCCATGCCGGGTTGAACGACGGCCAGGACTTCCGAAGAGACATCCCGGTAGGATTCGGTTATCCGCACGGTTTGCCCCTTGGCCGCCACCTCAAGGTCCCGGGTCTTTGCCAGGAACCCGTTCTCGAGATAGTTCCTTTCCGGCGTGCTGGCTTCCTGGATCGCGCTAAAGGCGCAATGATGGTTGGTTAGAATCAAACCATCCGGCGACACGAAGGATCCAGTGCAGCCCCCGATGTTAACTATCCCATCGATCAGACTCACGCCTTTCGGGTTGTAGATCACCTGGACGGGGACCTGCAGGCCTTTCGAGGCAAGGTTCAGCCGGTGAATCTCACTCATTGGCCACATCCCCTCGTCGGCAAAAAGGGGGGACAATAGGAGGAGCGCTACAGGAATTGCGGTCAGACGTTTCATATTCGTGTTATCCATTCAGTTGCCTGCAAGAGCCGTCCACATGGACTTACTTGACCGCCGCTTTGGTCGAAAACGGTTTTGTTTCTCCGAGATGGACTTCGTAAAGCCGCTTGTGAGTCTGCTTGAGAGCATCGACAAGCTCTTGGTACGGGCGGTCGGTCACATCGACTAGTCCGATATTATAGTTTTCCCCATCGAACCGGCCGGTGCATGGCTGGTCCGCCCACTGGAACCAGTGGGTCCCGATCATCTCCGGCATGGCGAAGGCTTGCTCCACGTAATACCGATAAGCCGCACCACGCTCCAATTGATCGCGCACTTGAACCAGGCTGGCCGCGAGTCCCCTGGCCGGCACGCCAAAGTGGAATTCCCCGATCAGAACCGGCTTGCCGGTCAGCGTGGAAATCCGGCTGACCCGGTCTGCTGCCACCTGGTAATCGTAAATGTTGACGCTGTAGACATCAAAGGCCCGGGCGGCTCGGATCTCCGCTTCGGTCGGCCGTCCGCCGCTTCGCATCCCCAGATTCAAGTGGTTCGGGTCGTACTTTCTCACGGCTTCACTGGTCAACTGAACATACCGGTCGAAAGCCCGGCCGATGAACTCCTTGCGCCTGTCCGGCGTATCGCCTTCAGACAACCACTTCTTCAGCTCGGCTTTGGTCGCGGTTTCCGCTCCAGCGAGAATCAGGTCGACCGTCTGCAGTTCTTTCTGCGGAAAAGGCGGTTCGTTGGCGAGGAAGTAGCCGAGGAGCCACGGATCATTTTTTCGTGCCTCGCACTGCTCTTTGGCTCGCCGGTCGGTCAGTTCCGCGAACTCAGTAGAATATACGTCGGGAAGGCCGAGGTAACTGACGTTAGTCAACCAGCTGGCCAGCGGAATCACGTAGGGCTTGGCGCGGGCATCCCAGAGCCTGGGGTCGCTCCAGTTCGCGACAGTGTTCAATCCCCAGGCATCCATCCGCCGCAGAGTTACGTCAATCCAACCTTTCAGCCACGCCTGGCCGAACCGGCGATGGAGATTCCAGGTGAGAAACGACGCCCCACGATCGCCGTCCCTTTGACCCCGGCCCGGCAACAGGTCGGCCGGAGGAAGAGCCTCAAAGAAAGGCTCGCGGCCACTGGTGCGTGTCACCATATCGGGCCGTATGACATCACTTCCCACGGACAGGAACAGGTGCCCGTCAGGATCGACAAACCACCATCGCCCCTCGATCTTCTCCACGCGGAAAAACCCGGTGGCTCGCACATTGGTGTTCGTGAATCCTCCGTAGCGGCAGTAGGCGAACTCACCTGGAGCAAGAGCTTTCTCTTCATCTCTCCAGGATTGCTGCAGTTGCTCGAGAGACTGGGCTTTGCCGTCCCAGGAATCGTGACGGAACTGCCCAAACTGATCCACGAATGGTTGTCCTTCGACCACGGCGTCTCCGGGTGACTGTTTTGCCAGTTCGATGCGACGAATCTCAAGTTTCGGTGAACCGTTCGGATGCTCCATCTCAAACTCGATTGTCTGGACATCGGTGAGTGGGACAAAGGGTCCCCACAGACCAACGAAGTAACCGGGGCGCGACCGATTTCCGACTGCCGCCATGTCATTTCCGGTCTTCGGCGGCTCAGCCAACAGCGAAATGGGGATCGCTGCCCTGATCCATACTTTGGGATAGGGTTGGAACAGGACCCGGCTGAACTTCGGTTGCGCCGCCGTTCCACCGGAGTGAATCCTCAGGCTGAAACGCTGAGGCGAAGACGCTCGTAATTCCAATACCAGGGCTTCGTATCCGGACCAGTCTTTGGGGAAATCCGCCGAAATATCACGTATATCGATCCGCGTGGCGGCGCGCTCCTGCGCCGAATCAAAAACGATCATCTTAGGCAGAGCGGCCGGCGCCGCATTAACGACCGCAAAAGCCAGCAGCAGGACGACGTGAAACATACTGATTCTCCTCAAGGTCTCACCTCCCGTGTTTGGCGAAGATAATACCACTGGGCGTGGAAGCGCGGTTTTAATCCTGTCGAATCGTGTCGAAACGCTTCTTTGACAGGATTAGCAGGATTGACACGATTAAAACCGTGCGACAACGATCGTGCTTTAACTTTTTTCCCTCCCGTGTTTTTATAGCGAGATCTATGTTCCTGATCGTCCTGCTGGGGCTGGCCGTTCTTCTCCTGATCCTCTCGACGAACCGGCTTAACCTTCACCCGTTTTTGGCCCTTCTTTTTGTCGCCATCGCGTACGGGCTCCTGGCTGGAATGCCGCTTGACCGGGTCGTCACGTCGGTCACCGAAGGCTTTGGCAGCACCGCCGGTCACATCGGTATTCTCATTGTAGCGGGAACGATCATCGGGACTTTTCTCGAACGCTCCGGCGGAGCCTTCATCCTCGCAGAGAAGATCATCCGCCTCATCGGCGAACGGCGTGTCCCGCTGGGAATGGGACTGATCGGCTGGCTGACCGCCATTCCGGTCTTTGCCGACTCGGGATTCGTGATCCTGGCCCCCTTGAATCGCGCCCTTTCCAAAAGAGCCAAGGTGACTCTTGCCGCCACGGCCATAGCTCTTTGCCTCGGCCTCATGGCCACACACACTTTGGTTCCGCCTACGCCCGGTCCGGTGGCAGCCGCTGCGATTCTGGAAGCGGATCTGGGGTTGGTTATTCTGATCGGGATTCCGGTCAGCCTGTTTACCGCCCTGGTGGGCTGGTTCTGGGCGACCCGGGTCGCGGCCCGGGTGCGTATCGACCCAATCTCGGATCTGACCGATGAGGATGTCACTGAGAAGCTGCGCCAGGCCCCACCCGCGCTCGTGGCCGTCGTCCCCATTCTGGTCCCGATTCTCCTGATCGTCTTGAGGTCCGTTGCACAATTCCCTACCAATCCCCTGGGTACGGGGCTTTTGCGCCAACTGGTGGCGTTCATAGGCGATCCGACGATTGCCCTACTGCTGGGCGTTCTGTTAGCTTTGTTCCTTCCGAGAAAGCTCACCACCGAGATGTTGTCGATTAAGGGTTGGGTCGGGCAAGGGATGGTGAACGCCGCGACTATCATCCTCATCACGTCGGCAGGCGGGAGTTTCGGGAAGGTGCTTCAGGGCTCGGGGATCGGCGAGGTTATCGGAGACAGACTGGCAGATGCACAGCTCGGAATCTGGCTGCCCTTCCTTCTGGCCGCCGCGCTCAAAACGGCCCAGGGATCGTCCACGGTCGCCATCATTACCACTTCGTCGCTGCTCAGTCCGCTCCTGATTCCACTGGGATTCGGCGATCCAGCCGCGAGGGCGTTTGTCGTCCTCGCGATCGGCGCCGGCTCAATGGTCGCCTCGCACGTCAACGACAGCTACTTCTGGGTTGTGACCCAGATGTCGGACATGGATGTCACTACCGGATACAAGCTCCATACGCTCGGATCCGCGGTCATAGGAACGGCAACCGGAGTGCTAATCTGGGTCGTGAGCTTTTTTGCCTTTTGAGACAATTATGAGATTTTCACCTGAGGTCCTGACGATCTTATCCAGTAATTCCGACGCGATTTACGACATCCAAACCAATGCTCCGGGTCCCGAGGGACGCCTTCCGTTTACCGAGCAGATGCTTCTGGAGTCACCCAGCGGAGACGTTTTTGGCTGGAGCCAAAACGTCGGTATGGGCTGGGATCCGGCCAGGCTGCACGGGAAACAGGTTTTGCTGCTCGGAACGCAGGGAGGCATCCGAAAGCCCGATGGAACGGCGCTCGCTCTCGGCTACCACACCGGGCACTGGGAAATAGGGCTTCTCATGGAAGAGGCGGCGGTCGAGCTCCAGGGTCTCGGTTGTATCCCGTTCGCCGGATTCTGTTCGGATCCTTGCGACGGCCGAACCCAGGGAACACCGGGGATGATGGACAGCCTGGCCTATCGCAACGATGCCTCGACTGTCCTGCGCCGCCTGATACGCAGCCTTCCCACCCGAACCGCTGTTCTGGGAGCCGCGACTTGTGACAAGGGGCTTCCAGCCATGATGATCGCACTTGCGTCGATGCCCGACCTTCCTTGCCTGCTCATGCCCGGGGGTGTGACACTTCCCCCGACGAGCGGCGAAGATCTGGGCACAATACAGTCGATCGGAGCCCGTTTTGCACATGGGGAGGCGACGCTCGACTACGCTCAGGAAATGGGGTGCCTCACCTGTGCTTCGCCTGGTGGCGGCTGCCAGTTTCTCGGCACTGCGGCGACGAGCCAGGTAGTCGCCGAAGCCCTTGGACTAGCCCTCCCGCATTCAGCCCTCGCCCCTTCCGGTCAACCGATCTGGCGGGACATGGCCCGACGATCCGCCCGGGCGCTCGTTCATCTTCACAACAAGGGGATCACAACGAAGAAGATTCTCACGGAAGCGGC
>RPQK01000433.1 GCA_003819755.1 Acidobacteriota bacterium
AGATCGCGGCGAAGCTGGCGGTCGGCTATACCCTCGACGAGATCCCCAACGATATCACTCTTAAAACGCCCGCCTGCTTTGAGCCGACGCTCGACTACGTCGTTGTGAAGATTCCGAAATGGAACTTCGAGAAGTTCCCTGAGGCGAGCACGGTGCTCGGCTCGCAGATGAAATCAGTGGGAGAGGTCATGGCGATCGGCCGGACCTTCAGAGAAGCCCTGCTGAAGGGCCTGAGGTCGCTTGAGACCGGGAAGACGTTCATGACCGAGCGAGTGGTCAAGGAGCAAATTCGGGAGCACCTGATTCAACCCAACCCGAAGAGACTGCCCTACATCCACCTGGCGCTCACCGAAGGGTACACAGTCGACGAGATTTACGAACTGACCAAAATCGATCGGTGGTTCCTGGATCAGTTGTCCCAGGTTGTGAAGAGGACCGGAGAACTGGGCGAACAGACCTTGGAGACGATAACGCCGGACATGGTGCGGACCGCCAAGCGGGAGGGATTCTCGGATCTCGCTCTAGCTCAAATCCTCTCCAGCGGGCAGGATGGAAACCAAGTGAAGGAGACGGATCTCTGGAATTTTCGCAGGGACCACGACATCTTGCCGGTATTCAAGCGCGTCGACACGTGCGCTGCGGAGTTCGAATCTTACACCCCCTACCTTTACTCCACCTACGAGGCCGAGGATGAGGCAGAGCCTTCCAGCCGGCCGAAAATAATGATCCTGGGGAGCGGGCCAAACCGCATCGGCCAGGGCATCGAATTTGACTACTGCTGCTGTCACGCGGCTTTTCAACTCAAGGAAGACGGGTATGAGACGATCATGGTCAACTGCAACCCGGAGACCGTCTCGACCGACTACGATACTTCCGATCGCCTCTACTTCGAGCCACTGACGTTCGAAGACGTCATGTCGATCGTGCACAAGGAACGGCCTCAGGGCGTAATTGTCCAGTTTGGCGGCCAAACCCCCTTGAATCTCGCCTTGCCGCTTTTCCGGGCAGGTGTCCCGATTATCGGCACATCGCCGGAATCCATTGACCTGGCGGAGGACCGCAAGCGTTTCGGTAAGCTGCTGCGCGACTTGAACATCCCTCAGCCTGACAACGGTACGGCCATGTCGGTGGCCGAAGCCAGGGAGGTTGCCAATCAAATCGGCTACCCGATTCTGGTGCGACCGTCCTACGTGCTTGGCGGGCGTGCGATGGCGATCATCTACGACGAGCGGTCGCTGGATCATTATGTTACTCACGCCGTCGAGGTTTCACCCGAACGGCCGATCCTGATTGACAAGTTCCTCGAGGACGCCCGCGAATATGATGTCGACGCCCTGGCAGACGGGTCACACGTTTTGATCGGCGGCATCATGGAGCACATCGAAGAGGCGGGAATCCATTCGGGGGACAGCACGTCGGTGCTTCCGCCGATCGTGATCGAGGAAGAGCATCTGGAGACGATGCGTGAGTATACCCGTTGCCTGGGCCTGGCACTCGGCGTGGTCGGGCTGATGAACGTGCAGTTCGCGGTCGTCGAAAACAAGGTTTATGTCTTGGAGGTAAATCCGCGGGCCAGCCGAACGGTTCCGTTCGTCAGCAAGGCCACCGGGGTTCCGCTCGCCAAGCTCGCGGCTCGTCTGATGATCGGAAAGACGCTGTCCGATTTAGGCGTTCTGCAAGACCTCCAGGTTCGTTCCTGTTTCATTAAGACGCCAGTCTTCCCGTTCCAGAAGTTCCAGGGGGTGGACACCATCCTGGGACCGGAAATGAAGTCAACGGGCGAGGTCATGGGAGCGTCGGACAGCTTCGGCGACGCTTACGCCAAGGCTCAGATCAGCGCAGGTGTCCGGCTTCCGAAGAGCGGAGTCGTGTTCCTGAGTGTCAACCAGAGGGACAAGCGCTATGTTGCGAACATTGCGCGCGACTTCCAAGAGCTCGGGTTCCACATCGTTGCGACCAGTGGTACCGCCAAGGTGCTGCGAGATTCGGGGCTTGAGGTAGAGGCCGTCTACAAGGTCAACGAGGGTCGGCCGAATGTGGTCGACCTGCTCAAGAGTCAGAAGATAGACCTGCTGGTCAATACGCCACTCGGAAAGGAATCCTTCTTTGACGAGAAGGCTATTCGCCGGGCGGCGACTCAGTACGGCACGCCTTGTATCACGACCCTTTCCGCCGCCGCCGCTGCCGTCAGCGCCGTTAGGGCTATCCAGCGTGAAGAGATCACCGTGAAGAGCCTACAGGAGTACCACGCGACTGCGGACAGGGTGACAAGGTGAGTGACGGAAACTTTATCCACGAATTACACGGCGCGGCGTAGCCGCGCCGTGTAATTCGTGGATAAAGTTTCCGTCACTCACCCTGTCACCCCTTCTTCTTCGCCTTTCCCTTCGCCCAGCCTTCTTTGTTTACCTGGCGACCGCGGGCGATGGCCAGTGATTCGGCCGGGACGTCCTCAGTGATGGACGATCCAGCGGCGATGTAGGCTCCCTGGTGAATGGTCACTGGAGCGATCAGCTGACTGTCGCTGCCAACGAACACCCCATCCTCTATGATGGTCTTGTTCTTGTTAACCCCGTCGTAGTTGCAGGTGATGGTTCCGGCGCCAATATTCACGTCACGGCCGAGCGTCGCATCGCCGAGGTAGGTGAGGTGAGACGCTTTGCTCCCTTCGCCAATGACCGACTTCTTCACCTCCACAAAGTTCCCGATCCTCGCGTGCGCGGCGACGGAAGTGTGCTCACGAAGGTGGGCAAAGGGGCCGACCGTTGTCCCACGGCCGACCGTACTCCTGCGAATTACGGAGCAGTGATCAACGACGACGTCTTCCTCGAGGGTTGCGTCGAGAAGATGGCAGCCGCTATAGATCTTGCAGCGGGGACCGATCGTGGTTTTCCCTTCAATGAACACGCCCGGGTAGATGATGGTGTCCGGGCCGATCGTCACGTCCGGATCGAGGTACACGGTTGCAGGATTGAGGATCGTGACTCCGTCCTTCATCCATCGGGACGCAATCTCGGCGCGCAAATGCGATTCAGCCCAGGCCAGTTCCTCGCGGCTATTGACTCCGGCCGTCTCCTCGAAGCACTTTGCCGAAACCGCAATAACCTTTCGGCCGCTGTTTCGGAGGAGGGCGAGGAGGTCGGTCAAGTAGTACTCGCCGGCGGCATTTTGGCTCGAGAGCAAAGGAAGGTTCTCAAGGAGCGTCTCGATCTTGAAACAGGCAAACCCGGCGTTGATCTCGCAGATCGCCTTCTGGTCGGGCGATGCGTCCTTCTCCTCGACAATGCAGAGCGGCGTCTGATCGACGTCGCGGACGACACGGCCATAACCGTAGGGGTCAGGCGCAATCGCTGTGAGGATTACTTCGTCGGCATCCTGTTCCTCCCGGCACTCGAAGACACTCTGCAGGGTTTCGTGCGAGATCAGGGGCGTATCCCCGTAGACCACGAGGACGCTCCCTTCGTGACCAGCCAAGGCTGGCGCGGCGCACATCGTGGCGTGTCCAGTGCCCAACTGCTCGGCCTGGACGGCGAATTGAACCGGGGATTCCGATAGGGCCTGTCGTACCGTCTCCGATTCGTGTCCGAGGACCACGATGATATTGCCGACGTCCAAGCGGCGAAGTTTGTCGACGACGTGGCAGACCAAGGGCTTGCCGCACAAATCATGGACGAGTTTCGGTTTTTCTGACTTGAAGCGAGTACTCTTCCCGGCAGCGAGCACGACGGCATGCCGCTGCCGGGAAGGCGTTGTTTCGGTCATTGCCGCGTTTCCTTATCGAAGATTTCGAGAACGGCTTCGGCAAGTTTCACCGAGTCGTGGCGAACGGCCCGGCCTTCATACGCGAGCTGTTTGTCATGAACTGACAGGCCCATTTCTCGAAGGGAATCGGTGTCGTTCTCGACTGGGCCGGCCCCATCGTCACGGTAATGTTGGACCATCTGCTCGGAGATCGGCTGCGAGTTCAAGAGGACGTGCCGGAAAAGGTTCGGCCGGCCCGTATGGCGGGCGATTGCCTCGACATGTTGGGAGGCGGAAAAATCGTTCGTCTCGCCCGGCTGGGTCATCAGGTTGCAGATGTAGAGCTTCAGGGCAGCTGCGCGCTCGATCGCCTCAACGACCCCGGGGACAAGCAGATTGGGGATGAGGCTGGTAAAGAGCGACCCCGGACCGATAGTGATGATGTCGGCTCGTGCGATTGCGTCCAGGGTCTCGGACAAAGGTGGGCAAGAAGCGGGTTCAAGCGAAATCCTGTCTATCGGGATCCGGCATTTGGATATCTGCGTTTCGCCGCGAATTTCCCGGCCATCGGTCAGAATCGCTTTAAGAGTGATGTTCTCAGTCGTGGAGGGCAAAATCTGACCTTCTACAGCCAAGACCTGGCTGGAGAGCCGAACCGCATGGGCAAAATCGCCGGTGATGTCCGTCAGGGCGGTCAGCAGCAGGTTTCCCAGACTGTGGTCGCGCAATTCCCCGGCTCCCGAGAAGCGGTACCGAAAGAGTTTGGTCATCAAAAGCTCGTCGCTCGCGAGGGCGACGAGGCAGTTGCGTATATCCCCAGGCGCCGGGGTGGGGAAACTGTTACGGATCCGGCCCGATGAGCCCCCGTCATCCGAGACCGTGACCACGGCGGTGATATTCCTTAGGGTGAGGGAGTGGCCGTTGTAACGGACCGGGGACTGCCGGGCGACCTGCTTCAAACCGGAAAGCAGGGTCGACAGGCCGTTTCCTCCCCCCAGGCTCACCACCTTTATGTCGGCAAGACGTCCCATTCGTCCACTACTTGTTCTGAGGTCTGACCAGCTCGCGAAATTCGGAATTGTCCGAAAGCTTCTCGAAGTCTGGATCGCTGCGCGCCATGAAGCGCAGCTCGTTTTTCATCTGGATGGCCTTTTTCAGGTATCCAAGCGCCTTGTCCGTGTTGCCCTGAGCGGCCTCACTCGAAGCGAGGACATAGTACATATAGTTCTGGTCCTGATTCTCAGCCATTTCCAGGGCTTTTTTGAAGCAGACGATAGCCTGGGGATAATCGCCGGAGTTGTGGTACACAACGCCGCGTTCGACCCAGGTGGTCGCATCGCGAGGGTCGGCTTCTTCCTCCGCTAACGTCCGCTTGGCCGATACCTTGAGCCACTCGTTGACCCGCGCGACAATCTCGAGGTTCTCGGGAAAATTGTCCCTGATTTCTTCCAGAAGTGCTGTTGCCTCCTTGTATTTCTTAGCGTGCAAGAGTTTGAGGCTGTCCTCGTATAGACGGTAGACGTCCTTGTGTCGTTGCATAGTTTGATTGTTTCGACTCTCTCCGGCCATGCTACCTCCGCCTTTTCTAAATGGCGATTCCGGCAAAAATCTACTATTATAAAAACCGCTTCGAGCGAGTCAAGGACACCAGGTTGACGGACGGTTCGCTATGGAGATACCAAATTTCAAGCTGGAGGCGGAGGAATACGAGAAAATCCTGCTCGTGCTTGCTTCGCTGCAACTGAAACTGCAGGCCGATTCGGTCTTTCTTATCAACAGGACCGGCCAGGAGATTGCGCACGAGGGTAATTCCAATCAGTTTGATGTGCAGGCTCTCTCCTCTCTCGCTGCCAGTAATCTCGCCGCAACGTTCGGATTGGCGAGCGTAATCGGTGAACGCGAGTTCGAACGAATCTATCACAAGGGAGAGAAGACTAACATCCTGATGAGTCCCATCGGTGAATTTGCCTTCCTCTTGTTTCTGCTTAAGGACAGAGAAGAGCATGACCTCGATCTGAAAAGCATCCGGCGTGCCTCCCTGATCCTGGAGGACGTGCTCAAAAAGTGTAGCAGACGGTTGCGGCCAGGCCGCCGGTGACACCAAGGGGGAACGAGTGTCCTTTATTAACTACGCCAACCGCGAGATCAACTGCAAAATAGTCTACTGTGGTCCAGGATTGTCGGGAAAGACCACCAACATAACTCAGATCTACCGTGCGGCTAATCCTTCCTTCCGGGGCAAGCTCGTAACCTTGAATACGGAGATGGACCGCACTCTGTTCTTCGACTTCCTCCCATTGGAACTGGGCAAGATAGCCGGTTTCAACGTCCGTTTTCACCTCTACACGGTCCCGGGCCAGGTGTTCTACGAAGCGAGCCGGCGGCTGATCCTGAAAGGAGCCGATGGCGTCGTTTTCGTCGCCGATTCGAGAAAAGATCGGATGGACGCCAACTACGAGGCCATGCGTGACCTGGAAGAGAACCTCAAGCTTTATAACCTCAGTTTCAACGAACTGCCTTACGCCCTTCAGCTTAATAAGCGCGACCTGGACGACGTACACGAGGCGATCTACCTGACCAAAGAGCTCCGTGTCGGCAACGAGCCGGTTTACGAGGCCATCGCGACGGCAAACAAGGGCGTCCCCGAAACCCTGCGAGATGTCGCAAAACAGGTACTGCGCCGCCTGCGCGAAGAGATGAGCTGAGACCTGAAAAAGGACCTCAACGACCTCAAGGACCTCAAGGACCTCAGGGACAAAGGAAAGGCCTCTCTTCTCGTCCTTGAGGTCGTTGAGGTCCTTGAGGTCCTTTCGTTCACGCCGGTCTTTCCCACTGCCCTCTTCCCGCATTTCTGCTATCGTATTAGGCGATGGGGCGCCGTTTACATCTTGTTAATCAGTTGGTCGGTCAATATCCGGATATCCCTTTTGAAGCGATTTACAA
>RPQK01000434.1 GCA_003819755.1 Acidobacteriota bacterium
GATATCGGGCAGGATGATCGTCGTCTTTGGGCCGCCGCTGCTTTCCTTGATCTGGAACCCGCTGTACCCGGCCGGGTCAAGGTGCACTATCTCGAGGCTGTAAATGGAGGCGTTCGCCGGTTTCTCGGCGGCGAGCCGGCGGCGAAACAACTCGTGCTGCGCAGAATCGCCTTCGACCTCGACCGTCACTCCTCCGGCGGAATTACCCACCCAGCCCTGGAGCTCGAGCTCGACGGCCAATCGATAGACAAAGGGCCGGAAACCGACTCCCTGGACCGCGCCTCGGATAACCAGGCGCAAGCGTTCTATTCTTTGCATGCGCAGGATTTACTACCGTCGTACGGTACTATAGCACGTTCGCCAGCCGACCCGGTTTGGAGCGACCTGGCAGATTTGCGGGAGGTGCGACGGTTGAATCGGAAAGCAGCTTATGCAGCCAAGCGTGGTTGCGTCTACGCCACCCGAGTCTCCCTGGCTCGGCCCCTGAAACACATCAGAACCGCAAGCGAAGCGCGCGGGCCCAGGCGATCAGCACACTTGACGGGTGGTGTTACAGGGATCCTGAGGGTCGGTAACAGTCTCGGGCCCGCGCGCTTCGCTTGCGGTTCTGATGTCTTTCAGGGGGCCGACTCAGGCAAGGAGGATCTACGACTCTTCGGAGTTCGAAATTCGACCACTAATTGTGGCTACTGGAGTCGACGAGATACCACGTTTCCAATTTCGGGCCTTTCCAGTCCGAGACGCGGGCGCGGAAATTTTCCCCGCCTCGATCGGTCCCTTTCGTGGTCCGATGACCTCCTAACGAAATTTATCAAGGAGTTACGAGGAGAGCCATCTGTGGCACGCAGATTGCACTTCCCCAAGCCGGAGGTTTTTCATGACTAGGCGATTTTCCACAGTTCCAGTCTTGTTTCTGGCCTGGATGCTCGTTTTGCTTCCCCTGGCATCCGGCCAGCTCATAGCCCAGACAAAAGTCAGCCCGGGTTTTAACCTTTTCAGTCCTGAGCAGGACGTGCAAGTCGGCCAGCAGTCGGCGGCCCAGGTTGAGAGCCAGCTGCCGATCCTGCGCGATCGGGGGATTCAGGATTATGTGTCGGACATCGGAAAGCGCCTGGCTGGCGCGGTTCCCGGTCCGAAGTTCCCCTACCAGTTCAAGGTAATCGACGTTGCCGATATCAATGCGTTCGCCCTTCCGGGCGGGTTCATGTACGTGAACCGGGGACTTATCGAAGCTTCGCGCGATGAAGCTGAACTGGCCGGCGTCATGGCGCACGAGATGGCTCACGTCGCGTTACGTCACGGCACCAACCAGGCATCCAAGGCGTACCTGGCGCAGGCCGGCCTTGGCGTCCTCGGCGGGCTGCTCGGCAACAGCTCAACGGGACAGATCATCGGCGCCGTCGGCGGTTTCGGATTGAACAGTCTCTTTCTGAAGTTCAGCCGGACGGCCGAAGAACAGGCGGACATTGTTGGTGCTCAGACGCTCGCCCGCAGCGGCTACGATCCGATGGCCATGGCGCGCATGTTCGAGACCCTGAGGGAAAGGGCGGGGCGTGATCCGAGCGGAATCGAGGAGTTCTTCAGCAGCCACCCGGCGCCCAAGAACCGGGCGGCGCGCATCCAGAAGGAAGCCCAGCTGATCGGGGGCGTCCAGGAGCGCCGCCCCGTCGGCGGTTTCCAGCAGATCCAGGCTCAGCTTGACCGGCTGCCGCCCGCTCAGTCGATGGAGCGGCTCGCGCAGAGCGGGCCGAGCGATCCGCGTCAGGGCGGGAGACCTGGCCAGACAGCCGAGATCCGGATCGAGGAACCGTCATCAAGAATGAAGACCCTCGAGCAGAAGGACCAAATCTTTCGAATCGACTATCCCGAGAACTGGCGGGTCTACGAGGGCAGAGAAGGTTACGGCGTGACGGTGGCCCCGGAAGGCGGGATCGTCCAGACTCAAAATGGACAGCCCAGCATCGTCGTCGGAGCGGTGGTCAACCACTACGTGCCGTTTAACGGGCGTTATGAGGGCCAGCGAACCTCACTCACAGAAGCGACCGACGATCTGATCCAGCAGATCACCGGCACGAACCAGCACCTGAGGGTTGGCCGCGGCTCGAAGCGTGAAGGCCAGCTGCAGGGCGAACGGACGCTCTCCGCCACATTGTCCGGGCAGTCGCCCGTAACCGGGCAGGAAGAGCGCGTGACGGTTTTCACGCAGGAACTACCCGACGGGCACATCATCTACACTCTCTTCATCGCCCCCGGCCAGTACTACGACCGGCTGGGCGACACGATGAACCGGATGGCAAGCAGCCTCCAGGTCAATGAACGTGCTGAGCATCAGCACGCCGAGTAACCGGCGACATCGGCGAAGGCACGAGCGATCTCATAGGCCCGCGGCCTCGGCTTCGGCGCCTGGCGCGGCTCGTGTTTGAGGGCGCGAAGCGCTTCACTTGCGCTACCGCGCCCCAGCCGGTCCAGCATAAGGGGAGAGCCGCAATATCCTCCAAGCCATCGGAAATAGAGAAATAGGGGACGTCTAGGCGGCGCTCAGTGGAGAAATGCGCTCGATTCTCTTCTTTGCACGGCGGCCCGCTTCCCACAGATCGACGGCTCGCTGCGCATTAAGCCAAAATTCAGCGGTGTTGCCAAACAGACGAGAAAGTCGCAACGCCATTTCCGGGCTGACGGCCCGCCGTTCACGCAGCAGTTCGTTCACGGTTTGGCGGGAGACTCCAATCGCTCTAGCAAAACTGGAGACAGTGAGCCCGTAATCGGGCAAGAAATCTTCGCGAAGTACTTCACCAGGGTGCACCGGCCGAACCTTTCTCACCCTTGTATTGGTAATGCTCATATCGCCTCTCTCAATGATAATCCGTTAGCTCGACGTCATACGCGTATGCCGGTCGGCGAACGACTTGATCACCAGCCCAACTGTAAATGGTCACGTGACACTTGTCAATCTGTCGGCACGAGAACAGTGCTGGCAAGCAATCCCACCCAAAGGCCTCGCCAACTGGCTCACCGCATGTGCCCCGGCTGAGGCCTGCCTCCCTCCCGCTGGCCACAGGCCGGTAACCTCGGCCCGCTGGCCCGCGCTCCAGTGGATTCCAGAGCCCCTTTCCGGATAACATATCGATCTCGCTTGGCTCCGGCACTCGCGGCCGGGGAGGGAAGCAAGCAGTCAGGTGTGTGAGGAAATCCGTATGAGAACAATCTGCAGGCCGGTTCTGGTTTTGCCGGTTCTTGTCGCCCTAACGGCCGGACTGGCCGCCCAACCGGCTCCCGCCGCCCCGCAACGTCCTGCTCAAACTGGACAGGTGCAGCGGCCAGAGGCTTCTCGGCAGGCGCTCGAGGGCTTGGCGAACGTGCGCTTTCAGGCCGATGTTCGAGTCTTTTCGACGATGGCGGCTTTGAATCTCGCCGGTTTCGACTTCGAAAGCGCGGGCCACGAGAAGTCACCCGCCCGGCAGGCACTCAGGCAGGCTCTGACCGGAGTGAGCCCGGACATAAGAGCCCGATTGCAGGCCTTCTATGCCGAGCACCGGCGCAACCGGAGCGATATCGATCAGCTGGCTTCTTATTTGTCCTTAGCCCTCCTTCTTGGAAACGCGCCGGATTTCGTCCTGGCCGTCGAGAAGCGCAATGTTCCCGAGGACGTCGTCCCGATCCTCGGCTTCGAGGAACTGGTGGCGGAGCTTTACGTCAAGGGAAACCTCGGCGCACTATGGCCCCGATACTACGCCGTTTACGAGGCGGAGCTAGCCAGTTATCGGCCCGTTCTTGTTGAACTGATCAGGGACACTCTCAGTTACTTCAAGATCCCGCCTCGAATCGTGATGGATCGTCAAATTGTTCTGATACCGGATCTGCTTGGCCCCAAGAACATCGTCAACGCCCGAAACGTGGGCACTTCCTACCACGTCATCCTGGGCCCGGTGGACAAGCCGGGGGACAACAAGATTCAATTGCAGCACGAGTATCTGCACTTCCTCCTGGACCCTCTCATCGAGAAGTACGGCTCGCTCCTCCACAGGTATGAGAATTTGCTCAACCTTGCCCAAAACCAGCCAAATATAAAGCCTGAGTACCAGAACAGTTTCATGATGGTCGTGACCGAGTCTCTGGTCGAGGCGCTGATCCTGCGCCTTAATCGTCCGCCGGAAACCGAGAAAATCGACCCGGCCCTCGTTTCGCTTTATCGTCGAGGGCTGATCTTCGCACCGTTTTTCTACCGCGCCTTTCCGCTTTACGAAAAATCGGACATGAGCACTTTCCCTTCCTATATCGAACCGCTTTTCCAGCAGGTCGATGAAGGAAAGATACGCGAGGACGAGAAGTGGGCGGCCGGGATCGAGGAACGCCTCCGTGCGGCGACCGCCGGACAGCGGCAGGAGGCGGCGGCTCAGGAAGAATCCGCCCGAAAACGGGCGGCACAGCGCGAGCTGCTGCTCGACGCCGAGAAGCTGATGCGGGGCGGCCAGCTCCAACCCGCCAGGGAAAAGTTGGAGGAGCTGCTGAAACAGAACGATTCCGATGCCCATGCGTACTTCTACCTGGCGCAAATCAGCTCTCAGGAGAAGGCGTTCGACAAGGCTTTTGAACTTTACGGTCGGGCTGCCGGATTACCCACCGCCAGTCCGTCGATTCGCGCCTGGTCGAAGGTGAGGATGGGCGCGTATCTGGCGTCACGGGAACAGTATGCGGAAGCACGACGGCACTTCGACGAGGTGGCCGCGATGAGCGGGGAATTGGACGGGGCGAAAGAAAGGGCTGTCGAACTTGCCAAGCAATTGCCCTGACAATTGAACATGCTCCCGGACTCTCGAGGCGAGGAAAGTCGAGGACTGGGAGATTAGGAGATCGAAATGAGAAGAATCGTTGCGATCACTTCCTTGCTCGGCCTGCTTTGTGGCAGCGCCAGTGGTCAAGGACAACCGACCCCCCAGCCACCCAATCAAGGGCAGCCGGCACCAGCGCCGCCCTCTACACCGCCCGCGCAGCCGGCCCAAGGCCAGCCGGATAACCAGCCCGCCCCACCCCCGGTCAAACCGCCGCGCGTTGTCGGACAACCACAAAGCGAGCAGGAGCGGGAAGCGTGGATGGCCATCGAGCGGGCGGCCAGTCTCGAAGAGAAGGGCCAGCTGGCGGAGAAGTACCTGACCCAGTTTCCAGAGAGCGGACTTACACCGTTTGCCCATCAGATCCTGGCGTTCCGATATCAGCAGGCGAACGACTACGATAATTTTGTGCTTCATGCCGAAAAGAGCCTGGAAGAAGTGCCGGACAACCCGGTTCTCCTGGCTCTCCTCGGAGCCGCGTATGCGCAACGCGACCAGGCGGACAAGGCGACAGCGCGTGCTCAGCAGGCTCTGCAGCTGCTCGAGAGGATGGTCAAGCCGGCGAATATGAGTGAGGCCGACTGGGTGATGAACAAGGAGCAGCTTGAAGCCGACTCCCGCTATGCGCTCGGGGTTGCCTCGCTGGCCCGGCAGGCCCAGAATCCCGCGGCCACGGTCACCGAGGATCAGAATCTGAAAGCGGCAATCGCCGAGCTCGAGAAGGCGATAGAGCTCGACCCCGCTCACGACCGCGGCTACTTCCAACTGGGGTTCGCGTTCGCCAAGCAGAACAACGCGGAGAAGTCGATCCAGGCCTACGCCCGTGCTGCGGCAATAGGTGGCCCGGTTCAGGCGCTGGCACGCGAGCAACTGGGCAAAGTTTACGAGTTTGTTTTCAAGAACACAGAGGGTGTGGAGCAGGTAATCGAGCGGGAAAAGGAATACATTAACCAGAAGGTGGCGCAAAGACAGGCTCGGCTGCAGGCCATACAGACAGCGGCACCCCCGGCCCAGCCGACGTCGCCCGCGTCTCCACAGCCCGCGCCGCCACAGCCCGCGCCTCCCGCACCGCAGCCGTGAAGCGCCACCGGTGAAAGGCGACCGATGAAGGTATCCAAGAGGCAGCTGACCGGTTCAATCTCGCTTACGGCTGAACGAAAAGCCGAGCTGCAGAAACTGCAGGACGAGCTCGCCTACTCGTTCAAAACCCCGGAGCTGCTAGAGTGTGCGCTCATCCACCGGTCCTTCGCCTATGAACGACTGGCCGACGGAGCCAGCCCTGCGGTGCGCGAGGACTACGAGTGCCTGGAATTCCTGGGCGACGCAATCCTGGGCCTCGTGGTCAGTGAGCATCTTTACCGACACTATCCCACGCTGTCCGAAGGCGACCTGTCAAAGTTGAAGTCCTTTCTCGTTTCAACCAATCACCTGGCCGCCTTGTCCCGGAATCTGGGACTGGGAGAGTTTCTGAGACTCAGTCATGGTGAAGAGAAGACCGGGGGCCGGAACAAGAAAGCCATCCTTGCCGACCTTTTTGAAAGCCTGACCGCGGCGGTCTACCTCGACGGCGGCTGGACCAGGGCCCGGGCCTTCGTGGTGAGGCAGTATGAGAGTTCGTTCAGCGAGGTTACGACTCACAGCCTCGACCTTCGGGACTACAAGTCAAGCCTGCAGGAAAGACTCCACACACTAGGGCGTTCGGAACCGGAGTATGTGGTCGTGGAAGAGGCAGGCCCGGCCCACCGGCGGCAGTTCGTGATCGAAGTGCGTGTTGCCGGCAGCCGGCTGGCTGCAGGCGAGGGAAAGTCGAAGAAGGAAGCGCAGCAAAAGGCCGCCAGGAGTGCCTTGGAGGC
>RPQK01000435.1 GCA_003819755.1 Acidobacteriota bacterium
AACCAGCTAATCTCTATATTCGTCTCCAGCATCAAGACGGCGAAACGGAAGATCCAATGATCATTTCTTCCTCACTTCGACATTCGACATTCGATATTCGATATTCGACATTCTGTCTTTCTTGTTCATCGGGCAGGCTTTTGGTTGCGGCTACGCCGCGCCGTGTAATTCGTGGATGGCCCCCTCCGAATTTGTGAGAAACGGGATAGGGGCGTCAGGAAGCCTAGAAGTCTTTGCTGACTTTGTTGCTCACCAGGTTGCGGGCGTCGGTAGCCTGGATCTCCACCTTGTTGGGATGCACCTTTCCAAACGGTGTCGTGATGCCAAGATCCGGAAAAACGCGAGAAATGGTCGCGCTTGTCAGACCGGCGAGGTTCACGTCTGTCGGAGACGTCAGGGTCATGGTCTTGTGCAGGGTCGATCCGAGGTACCACAAAAACTCGATCTTGACGATGTCTCCGTCCGGGTCTGCAAATTGGACGTCCGCCTTGACGGCGAAATTGTCGAGCTTGGTGAGTGTAACCTGCTGAATTGTAGGCGCCGTCCCCGCATCCCCGACCCCGTTCAGCGGGATCGTCACCGTCGGATGAGCCGCATCGTTACTCGTGATCGTCACCGTGTCTGAGACCCCGCCTCCCGCTGTCGGCGCGAAAGTCACCGTCACCGCCTGCTCCACTCCTGGCGCCACGGAAAAAGGCAGCCCCGGGGAAGAGATCGAGAAGACCGCGGAAGTCTTCGTAATCGACTGCACGCTGAGGGCCGCGGTGCCGGCGTTCTGGATGGAGAACGTCAGTTGTTTCGTCGCCCCGGTGGAGACCTTCCCGAAATCCAGGCTTGCGGGCGAAACCTGGATCTGGGGTTTCGGAGGTGCGCCAATCACAAAGCTCAAGCTGTTGGAGACTCCTCCGCCCGGCTCAGGATTCAGGACCGTCACCGCAGCGGTGCCGGCCGCGGCCACGTCCGAGGCCGGAATGGAGGCCGTGAGTTGACTCGAGCTGACAAAGGCGGTGGTCCTTTCCGTCCCGTTCCAGCGCACCTTCGCCCCCGACACGAAATCCGTGCCGTCGACCGTCAAAGTGAAGGCCAAGCCGCCTGCCGTGGTCGAGCTCGGGCTGATGCCGGAGATGACCGGGACCGGGTTCACGCTCGGAGGAGCATGCAGACTCGAGATCACCGGAAAAGTCGTCAGAATGGGACCCTGCATTTTTAAGGCCACCGCCGAGACCGGTTGTGACGATTCCGCTTCCAGCACTCCCGCGAAATCGTTCACTGCGGCGAGAGAACCGAACAACTCCGTGGCGAATTTCGGAAGGTGCTGGCCAGGGGCCAGCTGGACGCTTGCGGTATCCGTTGAGCTGCCGGTTTTGTCTCGCAGTGTGAGAGTGAGGTCTGCGCTCTGGCTGGAGACATTGGCAAAGGCGACGCCCGTGTTGGACGTCCCTTTCCGGTACAGCACCGGGATGACAAACCGGGTCCCGGCCGGCGAGGCGCCAACCCCCGCCTGGACCAGCGGACTGCCGCCGGCATCCAGCTGACTGAAAAGAATCGTGCCCCCGACTGGGCCGGAGGCCGACAATCGGGCATAGCCGACCGCGAGCGGGCCTGACCCGTCTGTTTGCAGCAGAGCCGAACCGCCTTCGGCTACGGTCAAGGGAAACTCCGAACCGGTCCGGCCGTCGCTCAGGCGCAGGCTGAAGACGGAGCCGCTCGACTTGTAGAATCGAACGGTCCCGGTTACCGTCGCTGCGGTTCGATTGACGACCAGCAGAGTCGAGAGAAACCTGCCGCCTGGGAAAGAGCCGTTGGCAACCTGGGGGAAAACCAGTTCGTTCTCGCCGGCAGCCGGGGGATCCAGCGCGGTGCTGCTGGTCACCGAGCCGTCATGCGTGGTGAGCGCGACGTTGGCGCCGTTGGCGTTGGTGGCCTGCACCTCTGTCAGCTGCAAAGGCGTCGCGGACCCAGCCGCCATCCCGGCGGAGAGCTGCAGAATCAGGTAGGCGACGATCCCCTGACCGGCGCGAAACGGCGCCAGAGAACTGGAGAAGATCACTACGTGGAGCTCGTTCCCGTCGGGGTTCGCACCCACCGTATGGCCGGCTAGCAGGTCTCCGGAGACCGGCATTACGGATGGCGGAGCCGAAACCGAGCCTGCCTCAAAACGCACCCGAAACTGCAGCCCGACAATATCTTCGCCGCCGCTCAGGGTTACCGGAACCAGGAACTTGGTGCCCGCTTGGGCCTTGACGTTGGAAATGCGAAGTTCGGCCGCTCCATGCAAGGGGCTGACCGCGGTGAACAGCAGGAGAAACAGGCCCAGAGCCTCTAATCGATCCCTTCTCACTTGGTCTCCCTTGTTACTGGTCCCCCCTGCAAGTTAAGACACCTCCGAACTACCGCATTTCGATCACTGGAAACGTTGTGAGCAATGTCCCCTCTAACTTCAACGCAATCGCCGAAACCGGGGCTGTCGCCGTCGCCTCGATCGACCCGTTGAATTCGGCGTGGCTTTGCAGGACCGGGAAGAACTCGCTCGCAAACTTCGGCAGGTGTTGAGAAGCAGCGAGCGCAACCGTCTGGGTGCCGCGAGCCGCCCCGGTTTGATCCCGAAGCGTCAGGACCAGGTCAACCGCTCGAGCAGAAGCGTTAGCGAAGGCGATGCCCGTGTCCGATCGACCACGAACGAAGATCAGCGGGACCGAGAACCGGGTCCCTTGGCGGCTGTCGCCGACTCCTGATTCGCTGACGTATTGGCTTCCAGCACTCAGCTGGCTAAACAGGATTGTCCCTCCCATCGGACCATTCCCCGATACCCGAGCATAACCGAACAGGAACGGCCCGGTGCCGTCTGTCTGCAACATGACCGCGCCCCGCTTGGGAGCGGTAAACGAGAATCTCGAGCCTGTCTGCCCGTCGGTCATTCGCACCGGCATCGACGTCCCGTCCGATTTGAAGAACTTCACCTCACCGCCGGTCGTCGTGCCCGTGCGATTCACGAGGATCAGCGTGGTGATGTAGCTACCGTCCCCGAAATCACCGTTGGCAATTTGGGGAAAAACCAGGGTATTAGCCTCCGAGACCGGATCAGCGGGCTGGGAGGAGAGCGTGACTGAGCCGGGCTGAATCCCGACAACAACGCTGTTCCCTTCAAGGTTGGCCGCCTGCACATCGGACAACTGCAGCGAGGAGACACTTCCCGCCGCCGCAGATTTCGCCGATTCAAAAACCAGGTTGGCTACCGTTCCGGGGCCCGGTTTCAGGCTGGAAAGCGAACCCGAGAACAGAACCAGGCTGACGCGCCCGGACACCCGACGGCATCCCAGGCTATGATCGACCAGGGCGTCGCCGGCGATGATAGAGGCGTCATCTCGAAGGGTCAGCAGGCCGCTGTCATAGGTGAGCGTCAATTGAATGGCCGTGACGTCTTTCCCCTCGCTTATCAGCAAGGGAACCACGACCGTATCGCCGGGGACGGCCCGCAGAGCCGGGACTTTGAGCTCCACCTGCCCCGCGGCCGAGCCGGAAACCAGAACAAGCGACAAAGCGAGTAGTATAGGTTTCATGCAGGCGTGTCCTTATTACCATTCAATTTGGGCAGAAGCAAGCAGTTCGATTCTCGGCAGGTTCCATCGACGACGGAATCAGTCAAAATGATTCCGCTCACAACACTTCGCTATTGACGGCCTGGATCATCGCTTTGATGTAGCCGTAGCAAAAGGCAAAGGCCTGAAGCGACGAGGCGGGGTCGGAATGGCCGGGTACGTGATCGGGCATGACCATGTAGGGATACCCGACGTCTCGCAGAGCCCGTGCGACCCGGTACAAATCCATATCCCCGTTGTCGGGATACACTTCCTTGAACTGGTCCCATCCGCCCCTGATATTTCGGAAATGGACGTTGAAGATCTGGTTCCGTTCCCCCAGGTACTTGATGATCGGGAGAATCTCGGTTTTCGGATCCCGCAGGCCTGAAGCCACGGAGCCCAGGCAGAGATTGAATCCGTGAGATGCGCTGGTGTACATCTGGGCGAACCGTTTGATCCCGGCGAAGACGTCGGGGCTGTTCCAACGGGTTATTCCCCGGTAGCCGGCGTGAGTGGGCGGGTCGGCGATGTGGTTTCCCAGCTGAACCTTCCACTCTTCCGCCACCGGAAGGATCCTGTCCAGGAGATAGGCAATGCGCTCAAAGATCTGATCCACTGAGACATCGCCGGCAACGGTTTTGGGGTCGATTCTTTTGAGCGCCTCCTGATAGTCCCAACTGCTGTACAGAGCGTTCCCGCGGCCGGGATCAGGCGTGCGCCCGGTGCGAAGGACGGGAAGTATCGTCGTGTTGTAGTTGAGAAGACGTACCCCGGTCTTTCCCGCGACCTGGATCATCTGCTGGATTATCTCTATCTCCCTGTCACGCTCCGGGCTCTTACCGAGCATGATATTCGGGTAGGCCTGGTGGTCGATTCCGGCTGATGACAAGGGAAGATGGTAGGCTTCCAGGCGGATGCCGTACTTTTCGCAGGCCTCTTTTTTGGCCAGTGAGTCTTCAAGGTCCCAGCCGACGCCGTCGATCACCCTCGGGGAACCGGCGTCAATATGAAGCACGCCGTGGCGGGCCTTGAATTCCAGGCTCGCCACGGTGGTGTCACCCGACTGGCAGCCCACATGCATCGAGGCCTTGCGGGATGTTCCTGAAGTTCCAGCCGGGCGGCTCGTCTGCGTGCCGGCAATGGGGACCAGCGTGACACCCGCCACGACCTTTCCGAAGTCCCTTCGTTTCATAGGGCAGCATCATAGTCCGGCAGGAATAGAAAAGACACGCAGCTTCTCCCGGTCGCCTGACATGCATCACACCAGCTCGCCCGGCGCTGCGACGCCCGCACTGCTGATGCCATGGATGAAGAAACCCGGCTCGTGCAGAAAGCGCAGGAAGATGGCGACAAAGGCCATCGCCGCCTGGAACATCAGGTCCTTGTCATCGTTCAAACGGCGGAATCGGCCGGGGTCGCGGCTGCCGGCATCCCTGAATACCGAGATGAAAAGCCCGTCGAGCCGGTTGTCACTCCCAGGAGGGGTGACGCGGTCCACCCCGCCTCTTTCAACGTACTCCATGGTCGCCAGGAGGAGCTTGCGCGCCTGGAGATTGTTCTTTCCCGCCATCCGGAGTGATTGGAGGGCGATGCGTTGCGCCTCCTTGCCACCCGCCAGCGCGAGCGCCTCGAACAGCTTGTGGCAGATTGGGTCGGCGCGGTCACTCTCGCTCTTTCGAACCAGCGTCATTAACAGACTGTCCTTGAAGAGCTGATACAGCCGGTCGGCATCGGAGAAAGCTGACGCGAGCGCCGGGCGGCCGGCGTGACGGCCGCTCGCACCGTCGCCAATGAACATCTCTCGGAAGATCAGCTCAAAGAAATCAACCTTGGCGAGCGGGTCCTGGTGGTCAACGCGCAGGTCCAACGTGTTGTCCAGGCGATCAGCCAGCTTGGCTCTCAGGATCTCCGGGGTTCGGATGGCCTTCTCGAGTAGCCCCGTGGTGTACTCGCA
Source organism: Acidobacteriota bacterium (assembly GCA_003819755.1). GTDB lineage: Bacteria > Acidobacteriota > UBA6911 > RPQK01 > RPQK01 > RPQK01. The sequence goes on from RPQK01000435.1 coordinate 5,536, forward strand.
ATAGCACTCTCCCGGCCGGCGTGTGATCCACTTGAGCCGCTCCATGAGATACCAGCGCTCATCGCTGCGCAGCGGCTCGAGGAAAGGCCGAAATTCCTCTTCCAGGCTCGAATCGACGGCTGAGCCGCTCGCATCCCTTACCCCGAGCTCTTCGTAGCTGTCATGAAGGAGGGCGGTCAGGATTTCCAGCCTCGCCGGACGCTCCAACGCACGGACCAACAAGGCGGCCGCCCGCAAAGGATGGAGGATCGCCAGCGGGCCCAGACGTCGTTTCCGACCCCCGTAGGCTGAAGCCAGATAGGAAAAGACGAGGTCGTAGAGCGCCTGGTCTGATTCCGAGATCGGCGCCTCGTTCACGATAATGCCGAGGACGTTTCGCCAGTCGACAGTCGCCGCGGACAACTGGTAGTTCAGCCCTGCCGAAAGGTCCAGGAACTCCTTCAAATCGTGCAAGACCCTGAGAGCCTCCAACTCGAAACGGGCGTAACCGCCCCTTCGACTTGCAGGCGAATCAAGCCTGACCTGCATACGTCACTTACCCCCTCTTGGACAAACCGGAAGAGCCCCAGATGACAAGACCCGCTACTTGATTTGAAAAGACTTGTAGTTTCCGAGATCGGAAAGCAGTCCGCGGCGCAGGAATGTGTTTTCTCAAGGTTCCCCCCTCGCTTGGACATCAGACCGCCACCGCTGGCGAGTCCGATAGGCTTGCATGCTGCTCGAGCGAGAGAAGGATACGGCAAAACGGCGCTGAAAGGACGGAAGAAAATCATTACACCAATTTCTTAGTGTCGCGAGTTGAGGGGGGCGTGCGAGAAACGGCCGACGGGCGCCATACCAATATGGAGTCCTTTATGCCCGCCAGGGCACCCGCGATCATGAAAAGGGCGGTCGGTGCGCCGAGGGCCGACCCCGGCACATCGACCGGATTACCGATTTTCGGAGCAGTGCGGCGGCCACTTCCTCACGCTGGAGGCGTGAGAGGAGAGTAGCCGGGGGTGGAGCCGTTTTTCCAGGCGACACCCCCGGAAAACGACAGAACCAAGAACGCACCCCGGCAGGCGGTGCGAGGAGTCCCTCCTCCCACTCCTGCCGGAGTGGGGGATTTTATTGCCTATTTCCCGGGGGTGTCGCCTGA
>RPQK01000436.1 GCA_003819755.1 Acidobacteriota bacterium
CGTCTCCGGCATCAAGGACGGCGAAACGGAAGATCCAATGATCATTTCTTCCTCACTTCGACATTCGACATTCGACATTCGATATTCGATATTCGACATTCTGTCTTTCTTCTTCATCGGACAGGTTTTTGGTTGCGGCTACGCCGCGCCGTGTAATTCGTGGATAAAAACCTCACCCCTACAACTTCGCGTCCGCCAGCTCCTGAAACCGGTGGGCGATGACCAGGGCGGGGTCCAGCGGTACATCAACGCCCACGGTTCCTGCAGGAATTGTGACTGAGGGCCTGGCCGGGAGCTCCCGGCCTTGGAACTCCGGCAGCCATTCCCGCTCCGCCTCCAGCAGTTCCCGAGTCATTTCGCGTGCTTCGCGCAAGATACAAACGGCCGAGGTCAACGGATCAAGCGCGACCGCCTGCATCGCGAGCTCCGGGTTGCCGGTCAGCGCCGCTTCCACCGTCAGCTGCTGAACCGACACGTTGCTCATGTTCAAAGCCGCGCATTGGGGCGGGAGTTGACCTACCCTGACGGGGTGAAATCCCCGCCCGTCGACGAAGACCGGGACTTCAACGCAAGCCCCTTCCGGCAGGTTCGTGATGTAGCCGTCATTGCGGACGTTGCCGTTCAAACGAAAGACCCTGTCCGTTTCTGCGGCTTCCAGGATGTACGAGCAGTACTCGACGCTCCGCGGCCTCAGTTGGCGTGATTCCTTCTCCAGATAATTCACGTCGCGGTACTTGCTGTCGAGCATCGCGCAGTATTTGAAGTAGGCACCCGATGCCCCACCGAAGTCGGGTTGGTCGCAGAACTCGTCGAGGGCCCGCTTGCTGCTTCGGAACCAGGGGATGTACTCCGACAGATGCCCGGTGCTTTCGGTCATGAAGTAACCGAAATGGCGCATGACCTCGCACCGCACTTTCTCGTTCACGTAGTACTCGGGCTTTTCGATGTTTTCACGGAGGATTGGGTAGAGATCACGGCCGTCGAGCTTGTCCTTGAGGGACAGGAACCAGGCCATGTGATTGATGCCCGCGCACAGAAAGTCGATTCGTTCCTTCGGCGTGTGGACATAGCGGCTGATGAGGTCCAGAGTCGTCTGAACGCCGTGGCACAGCCCGATGAACGGGACCTGGGTTGCCTTCCCCAGGGCCACGCAGTTGGCCGCCATCGGGTTCGCATAGTTGAGCATGAGAGCGCTCGGGCAAAGCCTCTCCATGTCCCGGGCAATATCGATCAGCACCGGAATCGTGCGGAGCGCCCGGAAGACCCCACCCGGGCCGAGGGAGTCGCCGATGCACTGATCAACTCCGTACTTCAGAGGGATTTCGTAATCCAGCCGGAAAGCATCAAGACCACCAACCTGGATCATGACAATGACGTAATCCGCGCCATCGAGCGCCTCGGCACGGCTCAGGGTCGAGGAGACGCGCGTCGGCAGTCCGTTGGCTTTAATAACCTCGCCGAGGAACTGCTCCATCGCGTCCAGCTTCGGCCGGGTGCGGCTCATCAGCACGATATCCGAGTGTTTCAAAGCCTCGGTGCTCATCATGTCCATCGCGAGCGTCTTGCAGAAGACCAGGCTCCCGGCTCCGATCATGGCAATCTTGGGCATCGTCTTATCCTCCTGCGCATCTTTTTATCACATACTGCGGGGGTCGGTTGGTAGAATGACAGCCCGAGCTCCTTCCTGGCGGTCTCGTATCTCTTCTTCTGACCTTTTCCGCAACTTCTTGTGGCTCTTTGTGGCGAGACAGTCCTGGGCTACACTACCGGGAATGTTGTTTACACCGGCTTACGACCAGCCCCAGACGAAGGTTCTCATCGTCGATGACGAGATAGCCAACCTTCAGAAGCTCTACCGCACGCTCGTTGGTCGATACCCGGTGCTCGCGGCGAAAAGTGCCGGGGAAGCTTTGCGGTTTCTCGAACAGGATCCCGGCATCGCGGTGATCGTGACCGATCAGCGCATGCCGGACATGACCGGGATCGACCTGTTGCGCCACAGCCTGGCCACTCATCCTCATGCGATTCGCGTGATCCTGACCGGCTTTACGGATGCCGAAGTGCTGATGGACGCCATCAACACCTGCAAAGTATTCCGTTACCTTGTGAAGCCGTGGGAACCGGTCGATCTGCTAGTGACGATTGAGCGGGGTCTGGAGACGTACAGGCTGGTGCAGGAAAACGAGCGTTTCCGCCGCGAGTTGATTCGGCGCGAACGCCTTGCCCGAGAACTGGAAATTGCTCGCGAAATACAACGCTACATTCTCCCCCCCTGCTGCCCGCACCTTCCCGGCTACCAGATGGGAGTCGAATATCACCCGGCCTGGGAAGTTGGTGGCGATCTCTACGATTTCCACTATTCGCCGGAAAACGGCCTGCTGCAGATGGTCGTCGGAGACGTTTCCGGAAAATCGGTTCCGGCGGCGCTTTATGGGGCGGTCTTCAGCGGCCAGCTTCGGACCCTGCTGGCCGAACCCAAGAGCCCGAAGGATTCGTTGACGTTTCTGAATTCCAGCCTTATCGGAAGGACCCGGGAAGCGAGCTACATTGCCGTCGCCTTCCTGCGGTTGGAGCTGGCGACCGGTTGTCTCACTTTCTCAAACGGGGGCATGCCTTACCCCTATTGCCTGGGCCCTCAAGGCGTGCGACGCCTCGAACTGCCCGGTACCCCGCTCGGCCTTTTTGAAAATGGCGACTACGAAGAGATAAACGTGCCGCTGCAGCCTGGAGAGCTCCTCGTTCTGGCGAGCGACGGTTGCACCGAAGCGGAGGATATGAAGGAGGAGCCGTTTGGTGACGAAAGGCTCATCGCCTGCCTGGAACGTCACCGTGCCGCTCCGCCTCATGATCTGGTTTTCAACCTTTATGAGGAAGTGTCGCGCTTCATGAAAGGCAACGAAATCCGGGACGATATTACCATTGTGGCGATCAGGCGGAGCGAAGCCAGCCAATAATCTCAAAGGACCAGAAGGACCAAAAGGCCGACTTCGACTGTCCTTCAGGTCTTTCAGGTCTTTCTGGTCCTTCTGGTCCTTTCAGCCTTTTCAGCTCACCCGCTTCTGCACCCTGATCGGATAAGGCGGCCGCTTCGGTTGGGGCGGCGGGTCTTTCTTTAGCTGCTCCATGATCACCTGGATGGCCTTTTCCAGTTGCGGATCGCGCCCTTGAATGACGTCCGCCGGCGTCTGCTCGACCTCGATGTCGGGCGGGACGCCCTCGTTTTCAACCACCCATCCATCCTCCGTCCAGATGGCCAGATTCGGCGCAGTCACGAACCCGCTGTCCATTAGGACCGGGAAGCCGAGGATTCCGACCAGGCCTCCCCAGGTCCGCTTTCCGATCAATTGGCCGAGCTGGAACTTCCTGAACATCCAGGGTAGGAGATCTCCTCCGGATCCAGCGGTCTCGTCGATCAACATCACTTTCGGACCCTGGATCGAGGCGCTGGGTGTTTTCAAATCGGCACCATAACGCATGGCCCAATAACTGATCAGTGGTTTCCGCAGCCAATCAATGTAGTAGTCGGCGACCTGCCCGCCGCCGTTGAACCGCTCATCGACGATGATTGCATCCTTGTAAGCCTGTGGGAAGAAGTAGCGCTTGAAGTAGATGTGTCCCAAGGTTGACGTGTTTGGGACGTAGACGTAAGCGACTCGGCCGCCGGTGGCCTGATCGACTTTGCGGATATTCCCCTCCACCCAGTCCCGGTTCCGAAGCGCGAATTCATTGGCGACGGGCACCACCGGGACAGTCCGCGAGCCGGATCCGTCCGCGTTGGGGCCTACCGTGATCTCGATCAGTTTTCCCGCTGTGTTCTCGAACAGGCTGTAGATGTTGGTCGGCGGCCGCAGATCCCGTCCCTGCACACCGAGCAGATATTCCCCAACCGTGACATCGACCCCCGGCGCGGTCAGTGGTGACTGCAGTTCGGGGTTCCAATTGAGGCCGCCGTACACCTTCTTTAATCGGTACCGGCCATTCTCGACGGAGTAGTCCGCTCCCAGGAGACCTCCGGGAACGTTCTTCGGCTGATACAGGAAGTCTCCGCCACCGACCCGATGGTGGCCAATGGCCAACTCGCTGCACATCCAGGTCAGGATGCGGTTCAGATCGCTCCTGCAGGCGACATCAGGCAAAAACACCCGGTACTTCTCGCGCATGGCGGGCCAGTCCGCTCCGTGCATGCCGGGATCGTAGAAAAAGTCGCGGTTGATTCTCCAGACCTCTTCGAACATCTCGTTCCATTCGGCGCGCGGATCGATTCGAACCTCGACGGCCTCGACGTTGACCTTGCCTTTACCGGCGTCGATCTTGTCGCCCAGTTCCGCGATGAAGAGGGAATCGGATGTCCCGTACATGATCTTCTTGGCGTCGGCAGAGAGGACATAGTAGTTGAGCCGGTCAATCATCCTCTCGTCCTTCCGTTTCTTGAGATCGTACCTGCGAAGAGCGAAACGGGCGGGAGGCGGGCCCTGTGCGTCAGGCGGCTGGCTCGTCGGCTGGGAATCCAGGTAGTAGATCTGCCCCTCTCCCCCGGCTTGCAGACTGGCGTATTCCCCAGTCGCCAGTGGCAGGGCGACAATGCGGAATTGAATTCCCTCGGTATCGATCCTGACGGCCGCTGGTTTCTGTTCGTTGGGTTTCTCGCCCTCCGGTTTGTCAGCCGCTTTCCCCGCAGCTTCGCTTTTGTCCTTCTGGGACACCTGCTCCTCATCGCTCTCCTTGGCCAGGGGCGAGGGAAGATCTTTCCGGAGGACCGCTAAATAGATCGAGCGCGTCACTCTGACATCAGCGTTCGACATGTCAAACCACTGTCGTGCCGGGCCGGCATCGGTTGAAGCAAAGAAATAGAGATACTTCCCGCTCTGATCAAAGACCGGCTCCGTAGCGTCGCTCAGCCCGTCTGTAATCTGGAACGACTTGTCCTGATCGATTGAATAGGCGAAGACGGTTTGAATATAAGACTTCCCGCCAATCGTGTAGGTGATCCACTTCGAGTCGGGCGACCAGGAGTGGTAGACGTTTCGTGCCCGGCTGGGACCATACAGATACTCGGAGGCCACTTTCTTCGGGGTTCCATTCTCAAGGTCCAGGCAGTACAGACTCCAGGAGTTGTCGGCAAATGAGACTTTCTTGCTGTCGGGCGACCAGAGCACGGACTCGTAGAAGCCGGCCCCGGACAGCTTGATTTTCCGAACCTCGCCTTTGCCGTCCTGATTACGGATGTGCAATGCATACTCGCCCGATTCCTCAGAAAAGTACGCGACGCTCTTCCCGTCTGGAGACCAGGCGGGGGACCGCTCATGGACGCCGGGAGTATTAGTCAGGTTCCGAGGATCGCCTTTCTCGGCCGGAACTGTCACGATCTCTCCCCGGAACTCGAGGGCGGCGCGTGCCCCTGAAGGCGAGAGCGAGAAGCCGCGCACGTACCGAAATCCCTTCACGTATCGCTGGCGCAGTTCCAGCAGGTCAGCCGGAACCCCGATCACCAGCCGTTTGCTCTCACCCGACTTGGGGTCTAAGAGATGCAGGTAGCCGGCTTGTTCGTAAATCACCCGGTTATCACCCGAGGCCAGCTCGACGACCGGGAAATCGGTGTAGTTCGTCAGCTGTTTCAGTGCCTTCGTTTTGACGTTGTAAGCGAAAAGGTTGAACTCGCCGTTTCGATCCGATCGGAAATAAACCGTGTCGCCCATCCAGCGAGGCTGCACGTCATTCGAGCGCCCTTCCGGCTGGGGAATCTTTTGAACCGAATTGTCGCTGAACCGGAATATGGAAATCGTTGAGACTGTGCCGCCCCGATAGTGCTTCCATTGCGTAAAAGCGTCGTAGAGCGGGTTATAGGCGAGTTGACTTCCGTCAGGCGAGTACGAGCCGCGAACCGCGTGAGGGATCTTGAGGGCCTCGGGAAACTGGCCGTCGAGGCCGGCCGTGTACAACTGCGAGTACCGATTGTTGTACGCCGCTCGTGAGGAAGAGAACAAGACCGATTTCCCATCGGGGGTGAAGCCCAAGACCGTGTCGTTGCCGGGGTGCCACGTCAAGCGTTTGGGTATTCCGCCTTCCACGGGCACCACGTAAACGTCGGTGTTTCCGTCGTAGGATCCGCTGAAGGCGATAAGGCTGCCATCCGGCGAGAAATGCGGGCTTGACTCCGCTCCTTCATGAGTCGTCAGGGCCCGGACGCTCGTTCCGTCAAGGTTCGCGACCCAGATGTCTCCGGCGTATACAAATGCGACGTGACTGCGGCTGATCGCCGGCTGGGTCAAGAGCCGGGTGTCCTTTACGTTGATCGCAAGGAGTTGACTGACGGTGACGACGCTGATGAGTAGAAGCAAAGGCAGGTAGGATCTCGATCTCATGAAGCCCCCTTTCGAAACAGGCGAATGATATCACCGCTGAGCGAACGGGCGAAGGGGAAGGGGCAAAGGGGCAAAGGGGCAAAGGGGCAAAGGGGCAAGGGGGGAATAGGCCAGTTCCTTTTCTGCTTTTCCCTTCGCCCCTCCGCCCCTTCTCCCCTTCACCCCTTCGCCTTTGCCCCTTTGCCCCTTTGCCCCTTTGCCCCTTTGATCCTTTGCCCCTTTGCCCCTTTGATCCTTTGCCCCTTTGCCCCTTTGATCCTTTGCCCCTTCCCTTCGCCCCTTCGCCCCTCCGCCCCTTCTCCCCTTC
>RPQK01000437.1 GCA_003819755.1 Acidobacteriota bacterium
CTGACAGACGACTGACAAACAAAAGGGCGAGATCGGAAGTTGTCAGTCTTGTCAGTTTGTCAGTTTGTCAGTTTGTCAGTTTGTCAGTTTGTCAGTTTGTCAGTTTGTCAGTTTGTCAGCTTGTCAGCTTGTCAGCTCTGTCAGTTTGTCAGCCTGTCAGTTTGTCAGTTTATCAGCATGTCCGTCTGTCAGTCTGTCAGTTTGTCAGTAGTCAGTTATGGCGGATAAGACCATCGGCAGATACAAGATCGAGAGCGAGCTGGGCCGCGGGGCTATGGGCCTCGTCTACAGGGCCTATGATCCGGTTCTCGAGCGTCATGCCGCCATAAAGGTGATGACCACGTCCGGGGAGATGGACGATGAGCTTCGAGCGCGGTTCTTCCGCGAGGCTCGATCGGCCGCCCGCCTTAGTAATCCCAATATCATCTCCATCTTCGACATGGGTGATGACCAGAACCGCCCGTTCATCGCCATGGAGTTAGTGGAGGGCGAGGACCTCAAGTCCCTGATCCGCCGCCGCGCCTCCGTGCCCTTTGCCCGCAAGCTGGCAATTATCGCTCAGATTTGTCGGGCGCTCGGGTACGCGCACAGGCAAGGCGTAATCCACCGGGACGTGAAGCCCGGCAACATCCGGATCACTCCCGAAGGCCAGGTGAAGATTCTCGATTTTGGCTTGGCCCGCCTGGGTACGTCTGAGATGACGAGGACCGGGACTCTGATGGGCACGCCCTATTACATGTCGCCGGAGCAGGCAAAAGGCGCCCGGGATATCGATGGCCGGAGCGACCTGTTCAGTGCCGGCGTCATCCTCTACGAGTTCCTTTGTTACCGCCGCCCCTTCGAAGCCGACTCGCCTACGGCCGTTTGTTATCAAATCATTGCGGAACCGCACCCTCCGCTTGCGACGCACCTCCCTGGTTGCGACGAAGAGATCGAGGCGATCCTCAACCGCGCCCTCGCCAAGGACCCAACCAAGCGGTATGCAGATGGGGACGAAATGGCAAACGCGCTGTCCGCCTTTGCCTTCGAGCTGGGTGAAAAAGAGAAAGCCCTCTTCGAGAGGGTTAAGGAGATCGAGAGCGAGCTCGAGCGCCATCGCGCAGAAGCCCTGAAGGCCTCCGTGCAGCCGTTGCTCGATCCGGCACTCCTGGATGAGACCCTGTATCCCCTGCCCGGCGAATTCGACGAACCGGGGCTGGCGCCGGACAACACGGATCCCGATTACGGCGAACTACTGCAGAAGCAGGCCCATCTCGAGAAAGCGCTCCACTCGATGATACGAGGCTTGGAGAAGGTGCGCCCGCTGGTCGACTCGTTTGAACTGTGCAGACGCCAGTTCGAAGCGGGGCAGTGGCAGGAGTGCCTGGTCAACGCCCGCGAAATCCTGCAGAGCTGCCCGCGCAATCCCGAGATTCTGAATATTGAAAAGCAGTGCGTGGAGAATCTCGAGAAGAAGCGTGAGGAGGAGGAGAAGCGCGAAAAGGCGAAGGCCTCTGCTAAACGGTTCATCGAAGAGGCCCAGGAACGGGAACGACGGCAGGACCTGGAAGGGGCGCTGGCGGCGGCCGAAGAGGCCCTTCGCTTGGACCCGGGCAATCCTGCCGCAATTGCTCAAAAGCAGTCGGCCGAAGCCGGGCTCGAGCTGCGCGCTAAAGTCGCGGAATTGGTCGCTGAGGCGCGGAGAAAAGAGTCCGAGGGGGATTACGATTCCGCGGAACGGATAGCCGGCGAGGGACTGCGGCTTGCGCCCGGCAACAAGGATCTCGAGCAGGTTCAGAAGACGGCCCGCGCGATTCTCGAACGTCGCGGCCGGCTGGCCCGGGTTCTCACCCAAGCCCGTGAGCTGGCTGGCGCCGAGGACTTCGACCGCGCGGAAAAAGCGGTTCAGGAGGCGCGCTCCATTGACCCGCACTCGCCTGAAGCGGCTGAAGTCAGCCAGCTGATTTCGGCGGGTGTCGATCGCCGGAACCGAGTGGCGAGTCTGACGAAAAAGGCCGAGGATGCCGAAAAAGCCGGCGACACTGCCTCTTGCCTGGCCGCGGCAAAAGAGGGATTGGAGATCGATCCTCGTTCGACGGTCCTTAAGAAGTTGGCTGAGAACGCCGCGAAATCGCTGGGAAAGCGCAAGCAGGCCGAGGCGCTTCTGACCGAGGCCCGCCAGGCTCTCGCTGCGGGGGATTACCCGCTGGCCGGAAGGAAAACGGATCAGGCGCTCGCGCTAGATCCGAGTTTGGCCGAGGGCCTGGAACTGAAAGGACAGATAGCCAAGGCAGCTCGGCAGCAGGAAGCCCGCGGACTGCTGGCAGAGGCACGAGCGTGTTGCGCGAAAGGGGAATTTGGAGCGTGCCGTCAGCGGATCGAATCCGGGCTCAAGCTCGTTCCTGAGGACAAGGAACTTCAGGCCTTGCGCCACAAGCTGGACCGGCTCGAGAGTCTAATACGCCAAGCGTCGGACAGTCTGAACCGTGGAGAACTTGAGGAGGCATTCGAGATCGCCGGTCAGGTTCTCGAGGTCGATGCGGGCCAATCAGCCGCTAATCAGATCCGCCAAAGCGCGGCGGAAATGCTGGAAAAGCGGAAGCAGCTTCGGACGATGCGGGCCGAAGCGGAGAGGCTTCATGGTGAAGGGAATTACCAATCCTGCAAGGAAGTTTGCCAGGCCGCTCGGGGGCTAGGCGAAGACGCCGCCTTACAAAAGCTCGAGAAGCAGGCGGACGCAGAGCTGGAAAAAGGCAAGCGGGCGGAGAAGCTTTTGGCTCAGGCCCGGGAACGTTTGACTGCCCGGAAGTACCAGGAAGCGCTCGAGCTGGCGCAAGGGGTGTTGGAGCTTTCGCCTGGGAAACCGGAGGCCTTTGAGACATGCCGGCTTGCGGAAGAGGGCATCAAGGTCCAGAAACGCCTGCAGGAGCTGATAGGAACCAGCCGGCAGCTGAGACAGGCGAAGCAATGGAAGGAGTGCCTTGAAGTCGTCGGCCAGGGTCTCCGGCTGGAGCCTGGCAATTCTCAGCTCACCGAACTCCAGAAAGAAGCTTCTCAGTCGCTCGAACAGGAGCGCAAAGCCGAGAAGTTGGCCAGGGAGGCAGCCCGCCTTCTCAAGGCCGGGGAAAACGCCGGGGCGCTCAAGGCAGCGGAGCAGGTGCTTGCGATCAACCCGGCGCACACGGACGCCGCCCAGACGGCCGCATCGGCCCGATCCGCGATCGAGCGGCTCCAGAAGATCGAACAATTCGTGAGCCGGGCACGTGCGGCTGCCAGGAAGAAAGACTATGAGTCGGCACGGGCGATCGCCCTCGAAGGTCTCGCCTTCGAAGAGGGCCATAGGGAACTGACCGAAATCCAGGGCGTGGCGGAACGCGGCCTGGTCGAGAAGAAGGAGCAACTGGAGAAGGAACGGCAGAAGAAAGTTGCCGATCTTCTGAGCGCCGGCCGGCAAGAGCTATCCCGAAATCGGCCAAGACGCGCTCGACGCCTGTTCGACGAACTGCTCGTTCTCGAGCCGGCGCATCCCGAAGCGGTTGCGGCCAAAAAAGAAATCCAGACGCAGCTTTCAGCGCACCGCTACAGTGGGACTCGCGTTGCATCTTATGCGACGGCTGGCCTGGTGGTGGTTTTCGCTGTCGTTTGGATGGTCAAGACGCCCGATGGTGCCGGCGTTCGCTCTGACACGCCGCCCCGCACACCAGCCGTCGTGAGAACAAACCCTGATCCGGTGCCGGCGCCTCCTTCCCCCGCGCCGCCCGAGCCAGTCGAGCCAAGCGCCACTCCGTCCACGGAAACGGTAGACCTGAAGCTGGATCAGGCGACGACCAGCTTGAAGGCTAAGGATTTCACGACTGCCGAGAGGCTGGCAACCGAAGTTCTGGGGATCTCCGAGAAGAATTCGAAGGCGCTCGAGATTCAGCGGCAGGCCAGGCAGCAGCTGTCCGAGATCGGGCGTGACAAGAAGCAGATCCGAGACCTTGTCGCTCAGGGAAAGTACCGGGAAGCGCGGGTGGCTCTCGATTCGCTCAGTGCCGTATCTGGAAAGGACAAAGACAAGGACAAGGCACTCCGGACGTTGGATCAGCAGATAACGGCCGGAAGCCGCCGGGCCGCCGATTCGGCGCGGACCGAGATGGAACGGTCCCGGGGGCGTGCCGAACAAGCAGCCGCGCAAGCGGGAGTCAGCCTGGCTCCGGCGCAGACCCTGCTGACCCAGGCAACAAGTCTCTATCAATCCGGGGATTACGCTGCGGGAGCCTCGATGTTCAACCAGGCACGCGATGCTTACTCCGGGATCGAGAAGAAAGCGGCCGGAATCATCGAGGCGCGCGCCGTTGAAGGACGCCAAGCGGCCTTGACGGCCAAACAGGTGCTCGATCGGCAACGGCTCGCCGCCCAGCAGGCAGGCGCCGATTCGCTTGCGTCCGGCCTCTTTTCCAGGGCGCGGAGCGCCGCGTCGGATGCTGAAAACAAGTTGCAGCAGGGCGACTTCGCCGGCGCCCAGAAGGGTTTCCAGGAGGCCGGAGATCTGATGGAACAGGCTTCCGAGGCCGCCAAAAAGGCGGCTGCCGCCGAAAGCACGCGCGCGGCCAGGCAACCGGCCGAGGATCAGGCGGGCGCGCAAAGACAGCAGGCGCTTGAGAGCCAGCGCACTCTGACGGCTGCCAAGCAGGGATTTTCGGGCGAAGACGCCATCGCCTCGGCCGAAGAAGCCAAAGCGCAGCAGCATTTGAAAGAAGGACGTTGGGCGGAAGCGATCAGCTCCTTCGACAGGGCGAGCCGCCGGTACGAGTCAAGCAAAGGCGAAAGTGAAGCGCTCGGGAAAATGATCAGCGCTTACGCCGCAGCGTACTCGGGGAAGGACTTGGGGACCCTGCAGTCCCTCTGGCCGGGGATGGATCGACGAAACGTTGAATCCATACGTGACACTTTCAGCATCAATGATTCTATACAGCTTCGTTTAACACCCGTTCGTTTCGTTTTTCGTGATCAGAAAGCCGTGGTGATCTGTACAGCTGAACTGTCGTACATGCCTAAGCGCGAACGACGGGAGCTGAGCTTGTCGAGTGACTCGGCCACATTCACTCTGGCGAGAGCCGGGAACTCGTGGGCGATTGAGTCGTTCGTCGGAAATTACCGCGGCAAGTGAATGGAGGAGAGAGAGAGATGTTAGGAAGGGTGGTGCTCACAAGCACGGTTTTGTTCGTCGCCATCGGGGGCCTGTTCGGTCAGGAGAAGAAACTGGCCTTCTTTCTGCCAGGCCTGTACGGCCCGGGGATCACTTTAGCGGATCCGAATACCGCCGGTTTTCCAACTCACCGCGCTCACTTCCTGCAGTCTTCGCAGGAGAGTATGCGTCAGTTCAACACCAGCTTGATCACACAGCTGACCGCACTGCCGTTGCCATCGCCCGCGTCCGGCTTTACGTACACGGTAGACCCGTCACTCGGCACACTGACTCGCTCGGCACAAAGTTTCGGCCCTATCCTTGCTGAACGGGCCGAGACGATCGGCAAGAAACGACTCAACGTCGGTTTCAGTTATCAATACTTCGGCTTCGACTCGATCGAAGGTCGGGACCTCAACTCGGTCTCTTCGGTTTTCCGGCATGAAGACCTCCCGAATCTCGACCTCCCCTTTGAGCAAGACCTCCTCACTACGACCAGTGACATCGATTTTTCAGTCGACGAGTTCACCATGTTCGTAACCTACGGCCTGACCGACAGGGTCGATGTCTCGGTTGCACTCCCCATTGTGAGGTCCGACCTCGCGGTCAGGTCGACCGCACAAGTCGAGCGGATCGGGAGCGGGGCTACCAGCGATATCCATCGGTTTGAAAGCGGAGGCACGACGGACAACTGGAGCACGGTCGGCAGCGCAAGTGGGGTCGGAGACATTCTGCTTCGCGCCAAGGCCACCGCCACCAGGTGGGAACACGGTGGTCTTGCGATTGCGGCTGATTTACGGCTGCCTACCGGAGATGAAGAGAATCTTCTCGGCTCTGGTGCGGTCGGCGTCAAGCCGTTTGCGGCGTTGTCACTGAAGTACGGAATCTTCTCGCCCCACGTGAACGTTGGCTACCAGTGGAACGGTGACAGCCTCCTTGCCGGTGACATCATGTCCGGGGTCGAGGGGAACCTGCCTGATCAGTTCGTGTACACCGGGGGAGTTGATGTGGGTGTTCACCCGAGAGTGACGGTCGCCTTTGACATTCTCGGCCAGCGGATTATCGACTCTCAGCGCATCGTCTGGACGAGTGTGACAGCCGGGACTCAAAACTATCCGGACTTCAGCTTGCGTAGCGGGTCGTTCAACGTGACGAACGGGGCGGCGGGGGTCAAGCTGAACCCGTTCGGTCAGCTCCTGGTCGACTTCAGTGTCATCTTCGCAATCGACGATACCGGGCTGCGCGACGATGCCACCCCGCTGATCGGCGTTTCGTATAACTTCTAGAGTTTTTGGAAGGGGGGGCAGCCGCTGGGAGCGCAGGCGAGACGCCCAATGCCATTTACTTTTTTCGGCCGTGCCGAGAGCGAAGTCGGTGCAACCAGCCGCGGCGGTTGCACCGACTTCGCTCTCGGCACGGCCGAAAAAAGTAAATGGCATTGGGCGTCTCGCCTGCGCTCCCAGCGGCTGCCCCCCCTTCCAAAAACTCTAGAAGTTATACGAAA
>RPQK01000438.1 GCA_003819755.1 Acidobacteriota bacterium
CACGTCTTCCGGCAAAGGGCTAGCCCTGGCTCCCTCACTTCACAGGCTCGGCGCGCTCGCGAAATGTCGGGCGGTTCAAAGATAGGTGTAAGTAGCAGGGGAGAGGGAGTTCGATGTTTTCAGGACACCCCGTCCGCTGACGGTACCGGCGACACCGGCGACGCCGCCCTCCCAATCAGTCTGGCGCCCGTCGGCCGATTGGGCAACACGCCCTTCTGACCTGTCACCGGGCGAAAAGGGGCTGTCGTGCGTGGTTCCAGGATCAATCGGGGGCTCCACGGCTTTCGGCGAAAACAAACACTCCCACGGCAGCGGCCAGCAGCAGCCCGGCCAGCAGAAAAATCAGGCTGTAACCGAACTGGTCGGCCAGCGCGCCCCAAATGGGCGGACCCATAAAATGACCGAGACCGGAGGCCGAGACATACAGGCTCATCCCCTGTCCCTGATAAAGCGGGTGAAACCGCTCGGCCGCAAGTGAGCTCAAGCTTGGGTAATAGATGCCGTGCCCCATCCCGCAGACGATACCGATCAGGAGCAGATTCCAGCCGGCAAATGCATGTGGAATCACGATCAGCCCCAGGCTGTAGAAGAAAAGGGAGGAGATAGCGATCAGCCGGCGGCGGTGGTTGTAAACGGCATGGCTGAACCCAAGACGCGTTACGACTGCGCCAAGCGCGTAGCCTGTCCCGAAACTCGACACGGCGCCCGCCCCGAGTGCCCTGACCGTCGGTGCGAGAAAGCCGTTCCAACAGGAAAAGCAGAGGCCAAAGAAGATCGAAAAAGCCAGAATCCTCTCCAGACGAACAAACGACGCTTTCAATACGACTCGGAACGGCGCACGGGACGGTGAGGCCTCCACCAGCGAACGAGGCAACCGGCGTAGAAGCCAGCCCGTTAGCGCAAAAGAGGTCACGACCAATAAAAAGCTCGTCTGGAATCCCCACGCATAGACGAGCCACTCGGCCAGAAGGGGACCAACCCCGATCATCACAAAGCCGGGGAGCCCGAAGTATCCGATCACTTGCCCTTTCCGATGCATCGGGACCGACTGCGTGAGCTGGATAAGGGCACCTGAGCTTATCAGCCCTGCCCCGGCGCCGTGGAACATCCTCGCCGGGATAATCAGCCAGGTCCACCAGCCGGCGAGAACGTACAGCACGCCTGCGGCGAGACCTAAAAAGACGCCGCTCAGCGCCGTTCTCACACTGCCCTGCCGGTCGGCAATCTCCCCGGCCAGAACCTGCGAGATGAGATTTACCGAGAAGTAGGCACCCATGGCCCACCCGATGGCCTGACCGGACCACTGCTTCTCGTGGAGAAAATTGGGAAGCAGCAGAAGCGCCCAGGTACCGAGATTCACGAGGCTGCTTATCGCCAGGTAAAGGTACAAACCGTGCAGCCGGTTGGTTGTTTCTGCTTGAGCCATACGAACGCGCGCGGGAAAAGTAAATTATAGATCAGGCGGCTTTTAGGCACCAAAAGTCAGGAGGCCGGCAAAAACCAGGCAGCGCCGCTCAAGGCGCGCGCGGTTTCGACTCCCTTGCCCCTGAGAGAGACCGCACCCGGTTCAAAGCGGTATACTTACAGCTTCTGTAATCATGCAAAGGGCACTCCGGTTCTTTCCGCTACTCGCCTTGGGGGTGTTCTGCGTTCTGACCATGCCTCGCCTCAACCTGCCGGGCCCCTATGAAGACGAAGTAGCGATGACCGTACCGGCCGTCCATCTGCTGACCGGGAAGCCGAATGGGCCCTTCGGACCATATGAAAACTGGAAGATAGGCGACCGTTACATCGCTCTTCTTTCGCAGGATTATCTCAGCTGCCTGAAGTGCTACGCCTACACCCCAGCCTTCTATGTGAATGGCATCAATCTGAAATCCGCCCGCCTGACCGGCATCGTCATCGCCGGGCTGGCCCTCGTCATCGGCTTTTTCTTCCTGAGGCGGCTGGCCGGCCAGCTTCCCGCAATTCTCGGAACCGTCCTGCTGACGACCGATCTCAGTTACGTTTTTCACAACCGGCATGACTGGGGACCCGTTTCCCTGATGTTTCTCTTCAAGCTAAGCGCCCTCTACTTCTTCCTGGCCTGGTGGAGAACGAACCGCTGGCTATATTTTTCGCTCGGGAGCGTCTGCCTGGGCCTGGGAATTCTGGACAAGGCGAACTTTGCCTGGTTTTTGTTTGCCGGCTCGTTGGCCTTTCTCCTCACCTGCGGCTTAGCCTGGCGCAGATGGCGGATTGGTCACGTGATGATCCTGATCGTCTGCCTGCTGGCTGGCAGCTACTTCTACATCGATCGGAACTTTTACTCGCAAGGCCGCATGATCAGCATGTTGAAAGGGAACAGCGAGGGATTTGAGAAGTTCCGACCCGGTGCTCTTTACGAACGCACCCGTTACCACTTCGGCCTGCTTAACATGACGCTTGATGGCCGAGTTTTCTACGGTTTTTCCACCAGTAAGGACCTTCCTAACCGGTCGCTTTTGCCTTGGCTTTTCGGAATCTCAATTCCTTTGTGGCTAATCCTGGTCCGGGGGAGACCCGCGAGATTTCTTTTTTTCCTGAATCTGTTTACCTTCGTCGCACTTGTTCTGACCCCGGAGGCCGGGGGGTCTCATCACACGATGGCAATCTACCCTTTTCCCCACTACTTTATCGCCGTAGTGCTGGTCCAGGTCCGCGACCGCCTGGCCTTAACCCGGACGCGGCGGATGGTGGCTACCGGCGTCGTGGCAGCCGCAATAGCCACAGTGTCATTGTCGAGCCTCGTGGGCATCAAGATGCACTATTCGGCCTATGCGGCCGGCCAGGTGGATCCAAGATGGACGGCTCAGGTGTACGCGCTGGTCGATTACTTACAGGCGCACAAAGACCGACCGACGCACTTGTTCGACTGGGGAATGCGTCACAATGTGCTCTTCCTGACAAAAGGAGAGATCGAGCTCGGCGAGCCCTACTGGTCTGTCTTGCTGGATCCCGATTATCCTGCCCAATTTGAAAAGACGTTCCCGGAACCGCGCGCGCTATACGTGCTTCACACCGAGAAGGCGACGGTAATGAAAGAAGCTCGCGACTGGTTCATGGCACACGCGAAACCGAAACTGGAAGCGGGCCTGCTCCGAGAGCAAGGCATCGGGGATGGCTCGAAGTTTGTCGCCTACGAGACCGTTTCGCCTGCGGAGAGTAAATAGGTGCTGGCCGTCAACCGCTTCACGCTATGGAAAAGTACCGCCGGGGAAGCGTTTCGAACCCGGTGGGCCTGTTTTCTACTGCTTCTGCTGACGATCCTGGGCTTTCACTGGCAGCTTGTCATCGGCACAGCCCGGGTTCCCTTCGATTTTGAGGGCTATCACTACCCGCTTCTTTATCAGATCTTCCGCAACCTGCAGCACGGGACGCTGCCGCTCTGGGACAACAGCAGCTACTCCGGCATGCCGTTTGTTCATAACGTCAATGCGGCCACCTATTACCCGGTCCATCTGGCCGTCCTGGGCACGTTCGCGCTACTTGGCCTGGACTTTACCCTGCGGCTGATGCAGTTACTCGCCTGTTTTCACTACTGGCTGGCCGCAGTCGGAATGTTCCTCCTCCTTGAGGAGCTCCGTTTCCGGCGCTCGACCGCATTCCTTGGCGGCGTGCTCTTCGCCTGCAACGGCTTTCTGCTGGCTCAGTCCCAGCACCTGGGCTTGGTGGAGACGGTCGCCTGGATGCCTTTTGCTTTTCTCCTGTTGAAGAAAGGGATCGAGTCGGGCGCGTGGATCCACTTTCAGCTCCTCGCCCTGGTCCTTGCGATCATGCTGTTTGTCGGCTTTCTCCCCGAGTTTCTCGGATTTCTTATCATCCTCGTCTTCTTTGCCTCTTGGCTGATCCTGACAAGGGCTCGCTCGCGGCTCAAGGCCACGTTGCAGTTCGCGGTTTCGGGTCTCTCGGCCCTGGGCCTTTCCGCCATCGTTCTTTTGCCGGTACTTGAGTACGCCGGTTACTCGCTCGAGCTGGACAAGCACGGAGGCATCCCTCGGGTACCCCTCATTACCGCCTTAATTCCCGATTATTTCGGGTCATCCTCGCTTGAAAAGTATTGGGGGTCCATAGATCCCACCGTCAACTACTTCTACGCGGGATTGCTGGTTCTGATCTTCCTGCCGCTCGGGCTTGTCACTCGACGGAAAGAGCTGCGTTTCTTTCAGATTCTCCTCCCGGTGTCCTTCCTTTTGGTGTTCTCGCCCACCGCTGACTATTTTCGGCAACCCCTGCAGGCCCTTCCTCTGATCGGCTCCCTTTTCCGGCCCGTGGACTTGATGATCTACGTGCCTTTGTCAGCCATCATCCTTGCCCTGGCGGGATTGGAAGCCGCCAAAAGCAGCCGGCCGATTGCGCTTGCAAGCGCCGGCTGGCTCCTGGTCGTGTTAGCACTCTCTTACCATGCATTGTGGGAGTACCGCCGTTCCGTGCTCGACGAGGCAGCCGTTCCGATCCTGCTTCTGTTCGTCGTCGGGGTTCTCGCATTCGCCCTGCCGAAGCATTGGAAAACGGCAGTCTTGCCCGTTCTCGTCGTTGAGGTTCTCCTGCTGAACTCCGGCCGCTTTTTCGCCGCCTTTCCGGGTGACCCAAACTCGATCGGCCGGAACTTCGTCGACTCGACAAATCAGGGGCTGATCGAGCAATTCCAGTCCGATCCCGATGTATTTCGGATCTCCGTTGACCAGGAGCACATGGGCGGGCCGTGGAACAGCGCCTTTCGCGTCTGGGGCCTGGAATCAATCAACGGATTCGATCCGCTGGTCAACAAGCACTATCTTGACTTCCTTCAGAAGAACGGCCTGACATGGAGGACAAATCGGACGTTTCACCTGGGGGATTTTGACGCACCCGCCTTTCGTTTCCTGAATGCGAAGTACTATCTGACCACCCAGGAGATGACGCCCACCCACCCGGACTTCGAGAAAGTAGTTGACGGCTGGTACAGGGTCTACCGGTACAGGAAGTTCACGCCGCGTTTCCTCGCCCTTTCCGGTATCGGCGGGGAAAGTATTTCGCTGGACCAACTCGCCGCATCGCGGCCGGCTCGTGTGCTTGAGTATAAGACCAACAGCAGGAGGTTGGAGGTCGAGTCAGCGGGCGGTTCGTCATTTCTCTTTGTCGGCGAGATCAACTACACCGGCTGGCGGGCAAAAATCGATGGTCAGGAAGCTCGCGTGAGTCCGGTGAACGGGATCTTTATGGGCCTGCCGTTACCAGCTGGGAAACACGTCGTGGAGCTTTACTTCTCGCCCTGGTCGTTCCGGTGGGGATTGGGAATCAGCCTGCTCACGCTGGCAGTTCTGCTCGTTTCACTCGTGCTGCCCCGCGGGCGGCACGTCGCCTCAGAGACGGGAGTGTAACGCGCTTAGCGCTCGGGTATGGCAAGGATGTTGAAAAAAGTCCTGAGGCTCGACGACGCGGGCACAAAACGAGCGCGAGCCAAGCTCTGCCTTTTTGCCGAAGAAAGCGCAAGCTCGCGGCTCACACTCCCGGCTCCGAACCAGCCCGTTTGGCCTTCACCGCCAATGCACCCCAGGTCGAAAGGGACAGCAGCGAAATAACAAGCCCGATCCAAAACGACACCGGGACAAACCTCAGGACCACTCGATGCGAACCGGGAGGGACAATGAGTCCGCAGAACAGGCCGTTAACCCGGCCCACGTCGATCTTCTTGCCATCCACCGTCGCAACCCAGCCGGGATAGAAGGGCTGAGCAGATGCCAGGAACACCTCTTCGGCAGCCTCGACCTGAAGACCGATCTTGGTGGGCTTCTCGAACCCGCCGCTGATTTTGGCCACAGCTCCAAACTGGCGAGCCGTGAGTCCTGCGTCACGGCTCTCGGTCAACAAACCGGTCTTTGAAAAATCCCCACCCGGCTGCTTGAGTTGCTGCCTGCACTCCTCCTCCGATACCAGCCGGAGGCTCTGAATCGGCCAGAAGAACCCGAGTCGGTCGGGGTTCCTGTACACGGTGACATCTTCCTTCTCCTGCCAGACCGTCAGGTGGGCAAAGGTCTCAGGCGGAAAAGCAAGGCCGTTCTTGGGCGCGAGCACGTACTCAACATTGAGCAGATTCAGGGCGGAGGACGAGAAGAACTGGGGATCGTTCACGCTCCCGGACATGTGCATGTTGCCGGCTACCCGCGAATAGTCCTTGTAGATCAAGGGCGTATACCCGGAGATGCTGCTGATCCCGTGCAACATGTTGATGTCGACGCCACCGGAGTTGACATAACTGCGCCGCCATGTTTTTTCGTTCTTGTGGTGAAAGGCGATCCAGTTTTCGGGACTGCCGAATACGATCCTCGACGGAAGAGGACTTCTCACGTTGGGAAGGGTGGCAACAAACGGCGTCTGTCTGATGCTCGCGTCCACCTGATCCCTCGGGGCTGCAAAAATCCAAGTCCTGTATTCGTAGAAATGCGAGATTGCGATACCGACGGCCAGCACCCCGACCAGGAAGCCCCAACCGAACCGGTAAAGCAGAAGAAGCATCACCGCGGACCCGACAAGCATAATCAGTACTTGAGGGGCGATCGGCTGGAGATAGTGCTGGTAAGTAGCCCAATTCCACGGCAGAGCCCCGCCCGTGTCAACAGCCCCCTGGAACAAGCGTTCA
>RPQK01000439.1 GCA_003819755.1 Acidobacteriota bacterium
GGCAACGAGAGGCCGACGCTTTATCAGGCCTGGAGGCGACGCCGCTTTCCCCTGTGCACAATCAAGCCGGTTGAATGCTGATGCCGTTGGGCTCGATCCTGCATGGGGGAAAGCGGCGTCGCCTCGAGGCCTGATAAAGCGTCGGCCTCTCGTTGCCGCCGCACTCCAAAATGGCCTGGCGCCCCCGCGTTCGAAAAAGTAAATGGCAAGGGGCGTCTCGCCCCGTCCGCGCGGCCAGCAAAAGGCGGCCCGATTCTACACCCACGTCTCTCGTAGTCAACAGCACTGAGCCTTGTCTTGACTCCATCAGCCTCGATTGGGATTAGTCTCCCATCCAGAAGTGCCGTATTTGCTCGCTTTTCCGAACACCCGTCAGACCTTTGCGCAATAATCAGAACTGACATTACCAGTTTATTCCCGAAATGCCGGTGCTGTGCGCTCCCTCAGTTGGTGCAGGGAGCAGTCGTCTGGGAATTCGCGCCACAGACCGGAGAAGTCACGGGAGCGAAAATTCATGAGTACCCCTAACAGAAAACCTCGCCGGGGCAATGGAATCAACGCGGCGCAGCTTACGCTTGATCTTCATTTTATCGACCCGCCGGACACTTATGCGCCGGAAATCAGAGACGTAGATCTGCGGGACCCGGATGTTAATCGGCCGGAGCCGCCGCAGGTGAGCGCACCTGACGCTTCCGCGCCCTTGAGGGCCGAAGTCCGGCACCTGCGAATCGAGCCGGCGGATTCCGAGGTGCCTGTAGCAGCTGATCTGAGCGACTTCTCCACTCACTGGGTGCTTTCCTCCGGGAGCTCGACCTCCCCGCCTTTGAGCCGCCTCTGTCGGGGAATCGCACGCTTGATCGGAGGGCTTGGGGAGAAGAGGGAAAAAGGACCTCAAGGACCTCAAGGACCTCAAAGACCCCAAGGACTATGAACGAGCTTGTCCTTGAGGTCT
Organism: Acidobacteriota bacterium; assembly: GCA_003819755.1. Classification (GTDB taxonomy): domain Bacteria; phylum Acidobacteriota; class UBA6911; order RPQK01; family RPQK01; genus RPQK01. Next base: position 953 of record RPQK01000439.1, read on the forward strand.
TTGAGGTCCTTGAGGTCCTTCTTCCCGCTTCTCCCCTGCGCTCTCGGCGCAAACCCGGAAGATTTCAACCGGTTCAGCGACGTTTTTGAGTGGCTGGATTCCAATCGATTGCAGGCAAAAGCGGGGCTGAACCCGCCGAGCGGTGTCGGGTCCGCAGAGGACACAATTACCCGGCGAGAGGGCGGCAATCCGGGCGGCAATGTTGGTGGTGGAGCCTGAGGCGGTGTAGGTCCACCGGCTCCCGGTCAGCCCGTCAAAGCGCGAGGTCCCGAGAAGAACCGGGCCGGAGTTGATGCCGATCCGAACCTCAAGGGGTGCAGGCAGCCCGACTGCCTCGGGCTCCAGCTTCTCGACTTTCCGCTGCATGGCCAGAGCCGCTCGGCTGGCGTTGCAGGCGTGTTGGACCGGTTCCGGATTCTGGAAAATGACCATCAGGCTGTCGCCTGCCGTCTCATTGATGTCGCCGTCGTTCTGCACGATGTCGTCAACCAGAGTGGAGAACAGCGATTCGATGAGGCTGTTCATCTTATCCTTGCCCAGGGACTCGCAAAGACGGGTGTATCCGACAACGTCCAGGAACAAGACCGACACATCCCGTTCTTCCTTGTCTAACGACACGCCCTCCGGGTTTGTCGCGACCAGCCTGCGCACCGCGGAGGGAACGAAGTGTCCCAAATCCACCTGTATTTTTTCGAGCAAGCGGATCCTCTGCAGGTGGGCTTCCAACTGCTGATTCTTAGATTCCAGTGTTTGGATAAGCTCGCTCAGGTGCATCTCGCGCGCCTCGACCTGGACCATCATCATCCCGAACGCTTCTGCCAGCTGCGTGATTGCGTCGGGATACCGTCCCGTCTGCGTGAGCTCGAAAAGCTCGGAGGCGTCGTCATAACAGCCTCGGGAGACCTTCATTGTCGCCCGGATCAACACGTCCAGAAGCAAGTTGAAGTCGCTCATCTTGACCCTTCACCTGTGCAAGAGCAGAAGCCTCAGGGCTTCGGGTACCCGCGATTCCCGTTGTTTCTGGAGGACCACCGAATGACATAATTCACAGTCCTGGGAGATGGTCCTGCCGTCGGTTGCCTGGTGAGACTGATCGTGACATCGAAAACACCCGGCGTCCCCCTGATGTCCTCTATGGTCCGGGTAGGTGCCCCATTTTATCCCGTTGGCAGGGAACACGTTCCTGGAATACGCCTCGGTGTACAGAGTATCGGCTGCCTTTCGAATCTCGCCATCGTGGTTCCTGGACCATTCGGGGTGTTTGCCCTGGTAATATTGCGCCAGGCGCGAACGGATTGCGGTATGAGCTTGTTCGTGAGCATATCCGCCGTCGAGCGCGTACAGCGCGGCCGCCTTCCCGTCGGGCAGGGTACGGTCGAGGCGTCCGTCCAAGAACAGCTCGTCGACGGATTGTTCGACCGTCTGGAAAGTGTGCGGCACCCGGTTGTGGCAGTCGGAGCAGTCCATCTCTCGCCAGGGGGCGTCAGCGGGAAGCTCGGGCAAGTCCGATCGCTCGTAGGTTGTGACCTTTCCGCCCCGGGTCACTCGAATGTCCCGGATCTTCAAACGCTGCCGGTCCAGCGCGCGGTATTCCACCTTATCCGACTGGCTGGCGTGCCAGTGGATTCCGCTGAACGCACCTGATTCAGGCCGGAATCCGCCGATCTTCAACAGAACTGCGCTGACCTCCGGATCGCCCACGCGCCCGTCACTCGGGATGGATCTGAAGACCTTCATTTCATTGCCGTGGAACACCTTGGGAGAGTGACAGTACTCGCAAGTCTCAACCGCCGGACGGAGGTTTTCGATGGGCGTTGAGATCGGCCGGCTGTATGTCTTGGCAAGCACGGCGTACACCTGATGCAGTCCCGACAGCTTGGACTTCACAAACCATGATGCCCCAGCTCCGATGTGACATTCGGCGCAGGTGACATGGGAATGCGAGGAGCGAGCATGGAGGCGGTATTCCGCCTGCATCACCGAGTGGCACTGCACACCGCAAAACTCGATCGATTCACTGAAGTGGTACAAGTGATAGCCGCTCACAAAGAAAGCGATGATCGCCAGGACCGCGGCGGTGAGCAGGTACCGCCGTCGCAAGCGCCCCTGGGCGGCCTGCGCCCGCTTCCGGGCGGTAATGTCCCGGATGATGAGATGGACGACGTACTTCTCCTGGTGAAAGAAGGGGAACGCCATCATGTCAACGTCGAGGGCGGAACCGTCAGCCCTCAGGAGGCGCTCCTCGACAAACGGAAAGTCCTGAGTCCGCTCGACCAGTTCCCGGATCCTCCGTGCAACATCGAATTTTGAATCCGGGTGCAGGATGTCATCAAGCCGGTGTCCGCGCAGGGATTCCGGGGACTCATAGCCGAGCATTTCGGTCCCTGCCAGGTTGATATACAGGATCACTCCCGCTTCGTCGCACAGCAGCACCATGTCCGGTGACGTCTCGACCAGGCGCCGGTACTGCGTTTCCGATTGCTGCAATTCGTGATTGTCGTTGTTATTCGTATCGGTCAAGTTACTCTCCGCAGCTATGCAAGCAGGACAAGTCCAACAAACAGGAGGTAAAGGAACATCGAGCCGACAATACCCGGAGTCCTCAGCCGGGGTTTCGGCAACTTCCTTTCAACGATCAGGGTCATACCCATTCCGGCACTCAGAACGATCAATTCCACTGCCTTAACCTGCCACGGAAGAAAGACGATACCCGACAACTGGTCCCATCCGGCCAGACGGTCAAGGATTCCGAGCGCCTCCGGTCCCCTGCCGAGCAAAGCTCCGAACTGATAGGCCAGTTCGCAAGCGACAACGAGCGGGGCGATGCCGACGAGCAAAGAGGCGCCCGACGTGAGCCACGTGGAAGGCCTCACCACCTCCGTAGCCGTTGACTCATGCTCCGTACTCCTGGCGGCGATCATCGACAGCCCCTTCGCGAGTGCGAGCGTCCCAGCCCACAGCAGCACGGTCAAGCCGGCGAGGATCAAGGCCGACGCGTCGAGGCTTCTCAACGGGTCGAGCAACCCGGAGTGATCGGACAGACGCAGGAGCTGCGTTGCGACCATGACCGGAACGAAGGCTGGCAATGCAGCGCTCAATCTTCGATTCTTCCACAGCTCCTGCGCAGGCAAGCGAAGATTGACCAGCGGGGAGTTGTTGGGGCAGACCTTGATGCAATCCGCACAAAGGATGCAGTCCGTGTTTTCACTGAGGGAGAAAGGCCCCTCGAACATCGGACAGCCCGACTGGCCTGGCTCCCCGCGGTAACAGACATGGCTGGCGCAATCGCTGTTGCAGACAGCCGTCCTTCCTCGCAGCTCGAGGGCCGAGCAGGTTGCCAGGCTACCCACCCAGTTTCCGAGCGGGCAGAGAAACCTGCACCAGGTGCGGCGTTTAAAAACCAGGCCGGCCAACGCGGCGAGGAGCAGGATGGAGAGAATGAGGACGACAGTGGGTCCGGGCGAGTGCGGCATCCCGGTCACAACTTCAGCCCAGAGAATGATCCCCAGGCCCAGTGCGGCAAGGTAGGGTCCGCGGCGACGCAGCCAATTCGGAGGATCGCGCCGGAGTCCGGTGGAAGACAGGATCGAGGACAACCGGCCGAATGGGCAGAAGGAGCAGCCGAGGCGTGCCACTACCAGGGTCGAAATCAAAAACAGCGGCTCGCCGATCCCCCAGACGGCGACGAGCGCCAGGTCTGTGCCGGTCGACCAGAAGCCGGCTATGGTGAAGAGAACAACCGCCGACAGGGCCAATCCGGTTAACAACTGGCATGCGGAGGGGAAATAGCGTGACAGGAAGAGGCTCTTTACCTCGGGTTGCTTCAGCAGTTCAACGGCCGGACCACCCTGCTCGTCGGCCCCGACAAAGATGTCCTGAGCCCGGATCTGCTCGCTCTCGGTCAGTTTGATGGCCCTTCGGACAACGATGTCCAACTCCTCGACATTTCCTGGCCAATCGTAGGCGAGGACGGCCTGATAGGCCTCCTGCTCGACTCCCGTGATCCTTTTGCCGAGCCGCTTGCTCAACGACTCGACCAGGGCGTCGAGGATCAGGGCCAAATCCTTCTTGCGGCGCGCCAATGTCGGGACTGAAATGCGGTTTTTCGAGAAGCCTTCGGAGAGCAGCCGCTCAGACAAGTTTGGACGAGACGAGCCTGTATCCTTTGAGAGAAGGCCGATGATCCGGGCAGTGGATCGCCGTCTCTGTCCGTCGGCCAGCGGGAAGGTCCCCGTTTCCAGGTATCCCGCCAGCTTTTCCTGGACGGCCGGTTGGAGCGAATCGATATTCTCGATGACCAGCGTTCCCCCGTCGGCCGCCTGAAGGAGCCCCATTCGCCCACTTTTGATGGAAGGAATTATGCCGGGGGGGCATCCAAACAGCGTTGCATCCTGGGCGAGCTCGGAAGCAATTCCTCCCGTGGACTCGACCTTCGACGCGTCGCCAAGGTGCACCTGATGAGGATCGAAAATGACGAAAGGCCCGCTGCTCTTGTCGCCGGCCTGGTGGATACGCCAGGCCACTGAACGCTTCTCGGTGCCGGGCGCTCCTCCAATAAGAACGGGTTCGGAGCAGCCGGCCAATCGCTCCGCTTCGGCGATCACCTCGGTGATCGCCTTCGTGCGCCCGACCAGCGGGACTTGCGGGCCGGCATAGTACTCGGAAAGCAGCCGCTGGTAGGCCTTCTCGGATGCCTCCGCCCGTGAAAGATCGGCCGTGACGCGATTAAGGTGCTTCGAGAGAGTCCGGGCGAGCGCGACCACCAGTTCGGGATGGGCGGTAACCACCCGATCAAATTCGGTCTTGCGGATGCCCATCAGGCGCACGTCGGTTGTGGTTCGGACGGATGCGGAGCGTGGTTGTCCAGTCAGCAGCGCCATTTCGCCGAACACCGCGCCACGTTCGAGGAGGGTCAGCTGGCGCCGGCCGCCGTCCTCGGACTCGCTGTAGACCGAGACCGCGCCCTCGAGCACGATGTAAAGACAGTCTCCCGGGTCCCCCTGGTGGAAGAGCACGCGCTCGGCAGGCAGCTCGATCGCAAGGGAACGGGCGGCGAGTTCTGACGTGATCTCAGAGGGCAGGGTGTTGAACGGCTCAATTGTAGATAGCGGACAACCCATAAAGACCAATCAACAAAGGCGGGTTATTATAAATCACGACAAGGGGAAGGTTTCAAAGAATTTGGTCGTGGGTCAGTTTGTGGCGGGGCTTCAATGCAGGGTGGGTTTCGAGGGGGGGATTGAGCGTGCTCCTTGACCTTTGCTGAAAAGAACGATATTGATAATTCTTGAAAATCGGCATGCAGGCTGAGGGCGATCAACTAATCGAGGCGCTGAGGAACGGGGAGATAGACGCCGTCATCAGCCGAGATCAGCTATTCCTCCTACGGCTTCTTGAGGAGGAAGAAGCGCTCGAGCAGAGAGTGCGCGACGGAACAAAGGTGATTGCGCAGCAGGTGGATCAACTGCGCAGCCTGGCAACCGAGCTGACACTCACTGAGCAGCGTGAACGCTCCCGTATCGCGGAGGTACTTCACGATCATCTTCAACAGCTGCTGGTCGCGGTCCACATGGAGATCGGCGCCCTCCAGACGAAAACCTTAAATCGCGACACTGCGGACCACCTTACCAGAATCCATTCGATGATCGGCGACTGCATCAACGCGACTCGCCTTTTGA
>RPQK01000440.1 GCA_003819755.1 Acidobacteriota bacterium
AAGATATAGGGGCTACTTGAGTCAAGGAGATACCCAGTATTCGATATTCGACATTCTGTCTTTCTTCTTCATCGGGCAGGCTTTTGGTTGCGGCTACGCCGCGCCGTGTAATTCGTGGATAAAAAAACTCGCGCCTGCGCTCCAGAATCCCTTGCACCATGAACGACAAACCTCCATTCCATCGCTTCTCACATCAGGCGATGGCAACTTATTTTGAAGTGATCATTGACGAGGACGACGCGACGTACGCCGAGCAGGCGGCACAAGCGGTCTTCGCGGAAGTTGACCGCCTCGAGACCCTCCTGACTCGGTTCCGGCCGAGCAGCGACCTGTCCCAGGTCAACCGGCTCCAGCCCGGCCAATCCGTGACGGTCACGGTCGACTTGTTCGAGTGCCTGTCGGTCGCCAAGGAAGCTTACGAAAAGACGGGGGGCGCGTTCGATCCGACCGTCGGGTCCCTGATGAAGATTCTTCGAGACAACCACGGCCAGATGGTCAACGTAACCGACAAGCTGCGTTCCGAGGCTCGGGCGCGTGTCGGGATGAAGCGGGTGCTGCTTGATCGGGAACATCTGACCGTCACTCTCGCGCCGGCGGGCGACAGAGGTGCCGACACTCCCGTTTTGCTCGATCTGGGGGGTGTAGGCAAAGGTTATGCCTTGGATCGGGGCGCCGAAATCCTCCGGGATTGGGGAATTGACCGCGCGCTGATTCACTCGGGAACCAGCACGGCCCTCGCGAGCGGATCTCCCCGCGCTCCTGAAACCGGAGAACCCGGGAGAGGGTGGCTGCTCGGCACCGGAGGCGAGTGGCGGGAGGCGGTCGGATTTGGAGCCGTCCTGCTTCGGGACGAGGCCCTGAGCGGTTCGAGTACGAGGGTGAAAGGGGAGCATGTCCTCGATCCTCGCACCGGGTACCCCGCGCGCTCCCACCTTGCCGCCTGGTCGATTGCTCCCACGGGAGCCCTCGCCGATGCGCTCTCTACCGCCTTCATGGTCATGTCGACCGCCGAGGTAAATGATGTCTGCAGGACACTAGAGGGAGTTGGCGGGCTCGTAATCGTACCCAGGCAGGGAATCCTGGGCGCGCTGGCTGAAGAAGCGATCGCGACTCCCGGATTCCGAGCACGTGCTGTCAACATTGCAGCAACCGATTCCTAAAATATGAATCTCACTATTGGGCGTTGATATTTCAGGCCCAAGGGTGTTGATTCGGACGACAAAGAGAAGGGATGATATAGCTATGATGAATCGAACGTTGCGCTATCTTTTTATGGCGGTGGCGGCGCTAGCCTTGAGCGTCATGGTCTACGCGCAGACACCGGGGAAAGTCAAACTCGAGCTCCAGCTCCCAAAACCGAGGTTCATCGGGACTCCCAAGAACCTCAAAACACCCAACCTGGAGCCCGCCCGCACCGGGCCCAAGCCGGCCTTCATGGTGCCTGCCGGGACGAAGAATCTGGCGGCAAGCAAGCCCGTTACCGCCAGCGACAATGAACCGGTCATCGGCGAAATCGAACAGATCACCGACGGCGACAAAGAAGGAGTGGAGGGCAGCTACGTGGAATTTGGCCCGGGCACTCAATGGGTCCAGATCGACCTCCAAAAACCGTCGACGATCTATGCTCTCGCGATCTGGCACTTTCACAACGAAGCGCGTGTTTACCGGGACGTGGTCATCCAAGTCTCCGACGACGCGGATTTCACTACCGGCGTGAAGACTGTTTTTAATAACGACCACGACAACTCCTCTGGCCTGGGAGTCGGCAAGGACCTTGAGTACATCGAGACTTTCGAAGGCCGCATCTTCGACGGCAAAGGCATGAAGGGTCGGTATGTTCGTCTCTACAGCAAAGGCAACACCGCTAACGAGATGAACCATATGACCGAAGTCGAAGTCTACGGCAAAGTCGGGTAGCAATTGCGGATTGCGCGATTGCGGGATTGCGGGATTGCGGATCGAGGATTGAGGATTAAGGATTAAGGAACTCATGCGGATTGGCGATGCATAATGCCCGTTCCTGATAGCCCTGATCACCTATCCTCGATTCACAATTCACAATTCGCAATTCGCAATTGGCAATCCGCAATCTTTCTCCTCATCTGCATACTTGGCCTCTGGTTGCGGGTCTGGCAGCTTGACCTGCGGCCTATGCACCACGATGAGGCCAACCAGGCAGTCCGCACGGGGATTCTGCTCGAGACCGGCGTTTATCGATACGACCCCGCAGATCACCACGGCCCCAGTCTCTATTACCTGTCGCTGCCATTTGTCTGGGCGTCTGGCGGCCGCAGCTTTGCGAGCACCACGGAAGTCACCCTCCGCCTCGTTCCGGCCCTGTTCGGCGTCGCACTAATTCCAATGCTCCTGGCCTTGCGTCGTGGCTTGAGCGGCGTGGCGCTGGCCGTTGCCGCAGTGCTGACCGCCATCTCTCCGGCGATGGTTTTCTTCAGCCGTTTCTATATCCAGGAGATGCTCCTGGTTTTTTTCACTTTTGGTGCGCTTGCCTGCGGATGGCTCTACTTTTTGCGCCGCTCCGCGTCCCGTGCCGCCGCTTGCGGCCTCTTTCTCGGCTTGATGTTCGCTACCAAGGAAACGAGCGTTCTCGCTTATACGGCGATGGGTGCCGGGCTCCTCGCTTTGCTCTTAAGCGACCGCCGCCAGGCTATGAATTGGCTCTCGACACTCCGTTGTCAGCACGTGGGATGGTTGGTCTTCTCGGCTCTCGCGGTCCCGGTAGTGCTGTTCAGCTCTTTCTTCACTCATCCGGCAGGCTTGGTCGATATGTTCAGGAGTTTCGCGATCTATTTCTTCCGGGGCTTGGGCGACAGTCTCCATCTCCATCCCTGGTATTTCTACCTCAAGCCGTTGCTTTACCAATACGAGGGAAGGGGGCCTCACTGGAGCGAGGCTGTTATTCTGGCGCTGGCGTTGATCGCGATCGTGGTCGCCTGGTTACGGCCGAATCCGGCCGCCGGAAACACCCGACTCGTTCGGTTTCTGGCCGTCTACGCCGTTGTCCTCACCGTCCTTTACTCGGTGATTTCGCATAAAACGCCGTGGTGCCTGACTTCCTTTCATCACGGCTTGATCATTCTGGCCGGGTTTGGAGCAGTCGCCGCCGTGGACCTGGCCAGAAGAGGATGGATTCGGGCACTCATCGGAATTCTACTCGCGGCCGGCTTCAGCCATTTGGCGTGGCTTTCGGCGCAGGCCAATTTCCGTTATTTCGCCGACCCCGTAAATCCGTATGTTTACGCGCACACAAACCTCGATTTTCTGAATCTCGTTAAGAGGGTGGAGCAGGTGGCTCGCGTGGCACCTGAGGGTCGGGGACTACTGATTGAAGTGGTGGCCGATCCGTACAGCATGTGGCCGCTTCCCTGGTATCTGCGCCGATTTCCGAAAGTCGGCTACTGGGAGGATCCGGCACAGGTGCCGAAGGGTCATGTCCCCGGGATCGTCATTACCACTCCGGAGCTCCAGCCGCAGCTGTCCGCTGGGCTCGATACCGACTTTCAGGGGGAGTTCTACGGCCTCCGGCCTTCGGTTTTGATGCTGATCTACATTCGCCGCGACCTGTGGGAGCGGGTCCTTGAGAGCCAAAGCGGGAAGCGGTGAGTAGAAAAAATTGCCGCATCTTATACCGGCCAGCTATACAGCCCCTGCATGGTGAACAGCCGGGCGGTCAGGCGGTCGATCGGCGAGTGCAGCATCACCCGAACGAGCGCGTTACGGAGCGAGACGTGCCGGCGCCGGCGCCCTAGCCTCATATTCATCTCGGCGCGACGAGCCGCGCGTCGGGCCGCGCCTCTCTGCTGGAGACTGTAAGCTGAGAATGCCTTGGGGTGATCGACGCCTGATCGGATAACGTTGCTCAGCTGCCCGGCGAGCCGCCAGGCACCCAACCATCCAAGGTTCAGCCCCTGCCCCCCGATCGGGCTCACGACGTGGGCAGCATCACCAGCCAGAACGATCCGCCCATTGAACAAAACCGGAGCCAGGTAGCGTTCCGCCTGAAACCGGCTGAGCATGTAGTTCTTACACCCTCGAAGATCGTGTCCGATCCTTCTCTTGAGGACAGACTCAATCTCACTCCGAGCCGGTGGGACTTCGGGGCTCGGAACCGGCTCCTCCAGGCGCACCACCCAACGTCGTCGAGCTCCGGGCAGCGGAAAGGACTCAATAAGGCCTTGCGAAGGGAGGAAGATGGCGGCATCGGGTCCAAAGGCCGTGTTGTCATCGAAATCCCCCATAGTGAAGTAATCCGGATAGGAGCTTCCCAGAAAAGGGATTCGCGCACCCTGTCGCACCTGGCTTCTCTTGCCATCACAGGCAACGACGAATTGCGCCTCGACTAACGACTGACGACCGTCCGAATCCTGGCAGTCTATCTCGACATACCCAGGCTTGGAGCGTAGTCCAATAAACTTAGTTCCCCTGCTGACGATCGCGGCCCCGATGGAGAGCAGGTGTTCCTGGAAAATCCGTTCCGTTTGGTCCTGCGGCAGGATGAGAACAAACGGGAAGGCCGAGAGGCTCGCGCTCAGGTTAAGTTCGCCCAGCCTGCCGCGCCGATCCAGAGCCAGTCCTCTTTTAACCTGAATTCCCCGGGCGAGGAACTCGGCGGACAGGCCCAGACGCCGGAACAGGTCCATTGAGACGGCGTGAATACCGATGGAACGGGAGTGAACCGCGACGCCTGATCTCTGTTCGAGCACCCGGCAATCAACTCCGAGATGGGCAAGGCAGCCGGCAAGAAACAAACCGACTGGCCCGCCCCCCACGATCGCCACCGGAAGCATGATCATCTCCCCCGTTCGTCAAGCAAGCCTTCTATTATTCCGCCTGCTTCTCGCCCTCCTGGGGCAGAAGTTGCTCCAGCCTGGCAAGAGCCGTCCGGGCGACCTCAGCCTCGGCTCCCGTATCGTACATCTCCAGGAAACGCGCAAAGTTCTGCCTGGCATCCTGATACTTCTGCAGCTTCAGCTGAGCGAGGGCAAGTGGATAAAGGGCGGCCGGAAAATCAGGTTTCAGACTGAGAGCCCTCTTCAGGACCGGTTCCGCCTCGCCATATCGGCCCGTCTGATAAAGCGCATGTCCCAGGTAGGTGTCGGTGTAGGCGTCCTCTTGCTTGCCGGCGTCGCGGGCCCTTTCCAGCACACCCAGCGCCTCCCGAGGCCTTTCGGTCTGAAGGAAGAGGAAACCGAGATTCCGAAGAGCCGCCACTGATTTGGCGTCGCTCTCGATAGCCTTGAGGAAAGCGGCTTCCGCTTCCGAGAACTTCTTCATGCGCAGGTACGTCACACCCATGTTGTTCCAGGCTTCAACGAAATCAGGGCAAATGTCAACAGCCTTCTTCAAGTGCTCGACCGCCTTTTCAAGCTGCTGCCGGTCACTCTCCTGCTGAGCCTTTTCCGCGAGCTTTAGAGCCTTCTCAGGAATTTTGAGGCTCCGAACAGTAACGGTGGGAGACCCCTGGGGCACTTGCGAAGAAGCATCGGCGGGCCGGCCAAGCGGTACGGTTACGTCCATACCCCAAGACCATCCCCGAATCTCGATGCGAGTCGTCTCGTATCCGCGAGCCCGCACTTCAATCACGTAGTCTCCCGGGGGGACACTCCGGAAGGCGAAGGTCCCGACGGCTGCGGTCGTTGTTTCGCGGTACTGTGACCCGAGCAAAGTGACATGAATTGGTCCTGGAAAATCACTCAACTCGGAAGGAAGAGCGATGTTTCCGGTCAGAATCTGACCGTCGGCGGCTCTGCGGGGGTCAGTCGTCTGCGCGAGTACGGATGGGAGGGAGGCCGTAGAGACGACCATGATGAGCACCGTGGACACGAACGGAGGCGACAACCTCATACTTCTCTCCTCGCGTTAAACCCTGAGACCAGGGACGGTGGGCGGTTCTAGAGAGGAATACGCCGGTGAGGAAAGAAAAGTTCCTCGTTTTAGCAAAAAGCATCTGATATTCATCCGAAAAGCAACAGCGCAGTGACGGGAGTACCAGTCAGACAGCGTCGGGTACGAAAGACCTGAAAGACCCGAAGGACCTGAAGGACCAGGCCGGATCCCTTCACATCCTTCAGGTCCTTCGTCTGCGGGCTCTGTTGGCCCCCCGCGAGGAGAGTCCTAAAAACGCTCTAAGCCCCGTCAGGATGGCTGGGACTCAGCGGCGGTTGAGTGACTCGCCGTCTTGTGGCGAGTTGTATCGAAACCCCGCGCCTCTGAAGCGCCCGCCGATCCGGCGGTTGCAGCCCGGGCGCTTCAGAGCGCGGGGTTTCGATACAACTCGCCACAAGACGACGAGTCACTCTACCGCCGCTGAGTCCCAGCCGAATAAAACGCTTTAGCTCACCGAATGGGTGGGCGGTTTCCCCGCTTGGCCTGGTGTTGCGAAGCTCAGAGCGGAATCAGAGCCTCAGTCCCTCGCTTGACGATTTCGTCATTTGGGTGGGATGATCCCACCATGACCACCAAGGCTGACAGCAAGAAACGAGTCGTTCTTCCGTCAGCACGGCTTGGGGATGTGTACGTGATTCAGAGGCAGGGAGAGGGCCGCCATCTGCTCGTGCGGCTGGCGCGCCCAGAACCGGTAGCAAAGATGAGAATTCACCATCTCTTCCTC
>RPQK01000441.1 GCA_003819755.1 Acidobacteriota bacterium
CACTGACCTCGGGCCAGGTGATTTACCGATTTGGCTGCAGCAGGAATTTCCTGCAGCGAGGTATGGCTCCGGAGGCCGGATCTTGGTGGGTCACGGAAGCGTACCGCAACCTGATCGCGAGGGAATGGATGCATCTTCAGGCGAAGGACGGCAGCAATGGCCTCAACTACGGCTACCTCGCCCGACGAGCGGCAGCAATCAAGTATGAATGGAGCCGAGTCGACGTTGAGGTGAAGGCCCTCGTTTTAGAAGACATCAATGTGTTCGTGGGCCTTGGCCGGAAGCAGTATCGAGAGCAATTGCCGAATGGATGGTGGGCCACATACGAAGGCTGGTCGGGAATCGAACAGCTTTACATCCCCAATATCGCCTGGAAGGGCAGGCTGACCGGCTTGGGCATGCAAGTCCTTTCCATTCTCGCCAGGGTTCCGATCCCCGGAAGCTCCTGATGGTTCGACTGCGGCAATGTCACAGATAGCGCGAGTTCCGAGGTAGACATATATGCCATTCACACAAGACAACCGCGGCATGGAAATCGATACACCCATGGGCAAAGATGTCCTGCTGCTTCAGAAGTTCGAAGGCGTAGAACGCGTTTCGGGCCTGTTCTCGTTCCGATTGGAGATGCTCTCTAAGAGGAACTCGATAGACTTTGCCTGCGTGGTGGGAAGAAACGTAACGGTGACGTTAAATCTGCCGGAGGGGAAGAAACGGCGCTTTAACGGAATCATCAGACGGTTTTCTCAGGGGACCAGTGATTCGCGGTTCACCCTCTACCAGGCGGAAATGGTTCCCTGGACCTGGCTGCTTACCAACACCTCCGACTGCAGGATCTTTCAGAAGATGTCGATCCCCGACATCGTTCAGAAGATTTTCAAAGACAACGGCTTCAAGGACTTCAAGAACCACCTGCAGAAGAGTTACCCGGTCGAGGAGTATTGCGTTCAGTACCGCGAAACGGCGTTCAATTTCGTTTCCCGGCTGATGGAGCAGGTCGGCATCTTCTACTACTTCGAGCACGTCCAAGGCAAACACGACCTGATCATGGCTGACACTCCGGGTGAACACCAACCATGCGAGCATCAGCCGGTCGCCAGCTGCGAGCCAACCCTTGGGGCTCTCGCGAAGGAGGACTTAGTCGGCTCTTGGACGTTTGAGCAGGAGATACGCCCGGAAAAATACTCGCTGACCGACTACAATTTCGAAATTCCGAGTAACAATCTGGGCGTCAATGTCGACAGTCTGAATCCTCCGACTGGAGGGCAGCGATACGAGCTTTACGATTACCCCGGCGCTTACTTGTACCGTGATCTCGGTGATCAGCTCGTCAAGTTGCGGATCGAAGAGGAGGAAGTCCTGAGAATTGTGGCTTCCGGGTCGAGTGGATGCAGGGGGTTCGCGAGCGGGTATAGGTTTGCTCTGAAGAACCATTACCGACCCGATTTCAACAAGGCTTACGTTCTCCTGGCCGTGAACCATACGGCCGAGGAGCAGAGCTATATCTCGGGAGAAGACGAGGCTCAGTTCAAATACTCGAACACATTCAGTTGTATTCCGGCAACCGTGCCGTTTCGACCCAGTCGGGCCACTCGCCGACCCGTCGTCGAAGGGGCTCAGACTGCGGTCGTGGTAGGTCCGCCCGGGGAGGAGATCTGGGTCGACAAGTACGGCCGAGTCAAGGTCCAGTTCCACTGGGATCGAGACGGTAAGAAGAATGACGAAAGCTCGTGTTGGATTCGAGTGTCTCAACACTGGGCCGGCAAGAATTGGGGACTCATCTCGATTCCGAGAATCGGGCAGGAAGTGGTGGTCGATTTCCTGGAAGGAGATCCCGACCAGCCGCTCATCACCGGGCAGGTCTACAACGCCGAACAGATGCCCCCGTATCCCCTCCCGAAACACCAGACGCGCAGCACCATGAAGAGCCGAAGCAGCAAGGGAGGAGGTCCTGCCAACTACAACGAGATCCGTTTCGAGGACAAAAAAGGGAGCGAGCAGGTCTTTGTCCACGCTGAAAGAGATCTCGACCTGCGAACAAAGAACAATTTCCGTACCTGGGTAGGGCATAACTCACACCTCGTTGTCGGAGGAAATCGAAGTGAGCGGATCGAGGGCCAGCATCACCTCTACATCGGCTCGGACCAAAAGGAACAAATTGCCGGTGCGAGCCACACGAAAATCGAGGGCGACAGTTGTTCTGCCGTCTCCGGCAGCCTCTCCCTCACAGTGGACCGGGATCGGGACGAGAAGGTCGGCATGAAGTACGCGGCCGAAGCGGGAATGGAGATTCACTTGAAGGCTGGAATGAAGGTGATTCTCGAGGCGGGCGTGCAACTCTCAATCAAGGCCGGAGGCAGTTTCATCGACCTCAGTCCCGCCGGCATAGCCATCCAGGGTGTCCTGGTGAATATCAACAGCGGCGGAGCCGCCGGAGCAGGAAGCGGAGCCAGCCCCGCCAGCCCTTCTCCCCCCCAGAAGCCTGATCACGCCGATGACGGGAGTAAAGGGGACAAGCTGTAGGGGTTCGGCGTTCGGGGTTCGTCTTTTTCGTTCACCGTTCACCGTTCACCGTTCACCGTTCAGCGTGAATGAAAGGTGATGAATGGTGAACGGCGCAGGGAGGTTGAACGGAGAACGGTGAACGGTGAACCGAGGAGACACAAATGTCCGACAGTGTGATTGACCTGAGATCGACGAACTGGAGCCACGGAATGTTCCTCACACCGGAGCATTTCCTGCGGCAGGAGACTTACTTCGACTCTCTGCTGCTCTGGCTGGTTCGTTACACCATGCGCGAGTACGGGCTTTTGGGTAGCGGCCCTCGGGTCGAGGCCAGCGAGCGCGGAGCCGCACGCTTCGACCCCATCGTCCAGGTGGACGAGTCGGAAGAGGAACTGAAGATCACGCTCACGCAATGCCGCGGAGTTACGCCGGGTGGAGCCCTCGTCGATGTCGACCCGAGCTCGCCTGTTCGGGGGACGTTTAAGAAGAAGCAGTTGGAAGGGACCAAAGAAGTCGGCATCTACGTCGTCGCTCGTCCTCATCAGAAAGAGCCCGACGAGGATTCGGAAGATGCCCTGAACCCCGAGATCAGGCCCGCGAGAAGAAGAAGCTACGGTTTGACCTTGGAGGTCCAGCCGGACCAGACCGACTGGAGCCTGCTGCTCACGCGTTTGCGCCGCGCCGAAGCCGGCATTCGGTTTGAGAAAGTGTCCGGGTTCATCCCCCCGTGTGTCTTCATGACCAGCCACAGCGAGCTGATGCACTCGCACCGGCAACTGAATGAGATCATCAGTGGAACAGCCGAACGGTACACCAACCTTCACCGTGCGATCGTCGATTTCATCGCTGTAGCGCAAAGCCGCGGCCTGGGGATAGAACAGGACCAGGAGACGCTGGAGTTCGTGAGCCGGATGGTTTTGGCCCTCGAAGAATGCGCCTACGCCGCCATCGACCCCTTGCAGGCGCCGTCGCGGTTCTTCCAGCACGTGACCCGGCTCATTCGCAGCTCGGCCTTGTTCCTCTCGCTGAGTCCGCCCACCCGGGAGTATTTTCGACTGTTGGGAGAGATTGGTGAGACGGAATTCGTCTCGCTGCTTGAACAGGAAGGTTCAGCCCTCCAGATAGGTCGGGAATGGTCGCCGCACGACAACTTGAGGCCCGAGCTGGAGAAAATGCTCAACGCCATCGAGCGACTGGTGCGGCTCGAACACGCGCTCGAAGGGAAGTATCTGGATTTCCGCGTGAGTCCTTCATTGGAAGGGATCAATTTCGTTTTCGATCGCACGACCGGCGAACCGGTCCTGTATCGGACGGTTGCGAAGCCGGCCCGTCCCCAGGCACAGGGACAGGAGCTCACCTTTGTTTTTGCCCCGCTTCGCCTCGAAGCCCGCGAAGTCTATCGCCTGATCCTGGTCGGGGATCGGCACGCCAAGTTCTTCTCCGGAGATCGGCTTAGTGTCGAGCTTCGAGTTAATCCCGGCGAAGGCTACAGCCGAAAGCCCCAATACCTGACTTCCCAACATGAGATCGAAGGCCACCGGAACTTTGCGATTGACTTCAAAGCACCCGAGGATGTGGTGAGCATCAGCGACGTCCGCGTGAGCCTGCGGAGTGGTCAGCCTATCCGAAGCGCTATTTTGTACGTGCGCAGCCGGCTGATGCCGGGCCGGGCAAAAATGGCAGCAGAGCCCAGGATGGCAGTCGAACCAAGGATAGCACCCGAGCCGGCCAGATTCACGCCAGAACCCCGACTGGCGCCAGAACCAAGGCGGCCGGTCGCAGAGCCCGAGGCTCCGCCACCGGTTCTGGACTACGGCCCACCTCCGGACCCAGCCGTCCCGGACCAGACGGGGAAAGCCCGCCGTCGGCTGAGTTGAGTCATGCTTGCGAGCGCAGACGAGACGCCCAATGTCATTCACTTTAAGTAGGCCAGAAGAGAAAGCCAAGGAGCATGAGATGACCACAGTGAAAGAGCTTGTGCATTCAGGGAAACTCGCCGCGGCGGTGGAGGAGCTTAATCGCCAGGTTCGGTCGGAGCCGGCCAACCTGGACCTCCGTGTCGCACTCTTCGAACTGCTCTGTTTTCAGGGTCAATACGATCGGGCACAGAAGCAACTCGACGTAATCGGAACGCAGCGCAACGACCTTCGTCTCCAGTTCGGCGTTCAGTTCTTTCGCAATTGCCTGGAGGTCGAAAGGAAGAGGCAAGCTTTCTTCGAAGGTCAAGGCCTTCCCGCCTTCTTGACAGAACCGCCTCAGTACGTCGAGGACTACCTGATTCTGAACCGACAGCTGACATCAGATCCTCAACAAGTCCCTGACTTGGCTGTTACGGCTGAGGCCTCGCGGCCCGAGATCTCCGGCCAGCTGAACGGAGAGAAGTTCGCGAGCTTCAGAGATAGTGACGATCGCCTGGCGGGTGTTCTGGAGGTCTACGACGGCGCAGAATACCTCTGGCTGCCGACAGAGCAGATCAGGTCTGTTCAGGTGTCGAAACCCGAAAAACTCCGCGATCTTCTCTGGATCTCCGCAGAGATCCAAGTCGTAGATGAATCCCCCCGGCCCTGCTTCCTTCCGGTTCTCTACCCCGGCACCGCAAAAGCCACCGACGAGGAGTTGCGGCTGGGACGTCGAACCGACTGGGCAATACTCCACGATCAGTTGGTAATCGGGACTGGGCAAAAGGTCTTCCTCGTGGATGATCAGGAGGTTTCGCTGCTCGAATTGGGGCGCATCGAGTTTCAGTCGGTCGGAGTGCAAGTATGAAGCCTCCCCTTGATCTCGCGGCCCTCCTGAAACCTATCGCAGGAAGGAATCTCGCGGGAGAGGACATCCGCTACAGCAAGCTGTACCAGCAGATCAGGGAGGCACGCGCGACGGATGGACTGGTTGAGTCGAAGATCGACTGGAACCTGATCCTGAAGAAGTCCACTGAAGGGCTGACGGAGAAGTCGAAGGACCTGCAACTTGCTGTCTGGATTGTCGAAGCTCTTACACAGATGGACGGCTTTGCCGGCACAGCCAATGGGCTGAGACTCCTGAGGTGCTTGCTCGAGCAATACTGGGACACACTCTACCCGCAAATCGACCCGGACGACGAGGAACCGCTCGCCTTCCGGTTGAGCATCATGGAGTGGGTAAACACCAGGCTTCCCGGTCTCCTCCAATCTTTGCCACTGACCTCTGGTGAGACGAATTACTCGCTCGCGCACTGGCTGGTGACCCAGAAAACGGGGGCGGCCAAGGAAGGGTTCCTGGCAGATGGCTGGCCGTCGTCCGAACAATTCACAGAGGCCCTCGACAAGTCTCCGCTGGCTGAACTCGAAGACCTGGAACGGGACACGAAGTCATGCCGCGACTCATTGGCGGAATTGGAGCAGCTTGCCGACAATCTCTTCGTCGAGAAGAAGGCACTCAGCACGGGCGACACCCAGGCGGTCCCGTTGCTCGGTTTCCGCCAGTTACGGGAGACGATCGAGAACTGTTTCTGGGTCGTCGAGCGGGCAGCCAAGAAACAGCGTGACCTGTCAGGGCCATCGACGGCGCCTGAGCCGGCCGAAGCACCTGCGGTGATCGAAGCAACCGAAGGCCCTGACGCCTCAGAAGATTCGCCCCGCGCGGCTGCTCTTCCAAGTGTGGAGAAGGCCAGTCGGGAGCAGACGTCGCCCGTCCAACCACCGCGGCCGCAACCGGTTACAGCGGCGCAGCCAGGCGATCCCAGCCAGGCGACAGCGCAGATCTTCGATCTGGCGGCGCTCCTGCGCAAAGACAATCCATGTCGCCCAATCCCATACCTTCTCTCCCGGGCTGTGCGATGGGGTCATCTTCTTGGTTTCAGCGACCTCAAGTCGGCCGAGCCGCTGTCCGCGCCATCCTCGGAACTGAGAAAGAAGCTTCGATCGTTATGTCAGCAGGAAAAATGGAGTGATCTGCTGAGCGAGGCCGAGACTGCGCTCTCCAGTGAGGACACCGGCGCCTGGCTCGACCTTCACAGATACACCGTGGTCGCGATGGAGAAGCTGGGAGCCGACTATGGTCCGGCCGCCCTTTCCGTTCGCGGTCTGCTCCGGGTCTTGTTGGAAGTCCATCCGGTACTGCCCGAGGCCGATCTCGCGGAC
>RPQK01000442.1 GCA_003819755.1 Acidobacteriota bacterium
GAAGTTGCGGGAGCATCGGTGGGAGCGGAATTTCTACTCTTAAGGCGTTCAGCGTTTACCGTTCAGCGTTCACCGTTCAGCGTTTGACCGTTCCGGGTTCGGGTTCAGCCGGAATTCCATCGGAGAACGGAGAACGGAGAACGGGTGAACGCTGAACGCTGAACGGTGAACGGTCGACCTTCCTTGCTCCTCGGCATCACAGATCTTATTGTGCAATCATAACGACAGAGAAAGGTTCGAACCTGATGGCGTTTGACAAGAGATTTAATCCCGAGGAACTCAAGCAATTCCTCAAGAGCAAGTACGGGTCCGGCGTCCATGTTGAAGTCTTCCCGAAGACCGAGCAGGACCAGACGGACCAAACCGAGACTCCCCTAGACGCTCGCTCAAAGGCTCTGGAATTCAACTACAAACCGAGCGATATCAAGGAGTACCTCGACCGTTACGTTATCCAGCAGGACGATGCGAAAAAGGTCCTGGCGACGGCGGTCTGCGATCATTACCATCACATCCAGAACTGCACGACTTCCGAAGACTGCCGTGACTATAAGAAGCAGAACATCATCCTGATAGGTCCGACCGGTGTCGGCAAAACCTACCTCGTCCAGAACATTGCCCGGCTGATCGGGGTTCCCTTCGTGAAGGCGGATGCAACCAAATACAGCGAAACCGGGTATGTGGGCGGCGACGTCGAAGACCTGATCCGGGATCTGGTGCATCAGGCCGGGGGCGATATCCAGCTGGCCGAGTTCGGGATCGTGTACCTCGACGAAATCGACAAAATCGCCACGCCGACCCAGACGATCGGCCGCGACGTGAGCGGCCACGGAGTTCAGCGAGGCCTTCTGAAACTCATGGAGGAGACTGAAGTACCGCTTCGATCTCCGACCGATGTCGCCAGCCAGATGCAGGCCTTCATGGAGTTCCAGTCGAAAGGCAAGGTCGAGAAGAAGACGATCAGCACGAAGCACATCCTCTTCGTCGTGAGCGGCGCTTTTACCGGCTTGACCGAGATCATCAAGAGGCGAATCGGCTCGAAGCAGATTGGGTTCACGGGCGAGCGGACCACCGCTGACGAGGAGCATTTCCTGTTTGAGAAAGCCCGCTCCGTCGACTTCATCGACTATGGCTTTGAGGCCGAGTTTATCGGGCGTCTTCCCGTGGTGGTTCATTGCAACCCTCTGTCTGTCGATGACCTGTTCCGTATTCTCAAGTACTCGGAGGGTTCGCTGCTGAAGCAATACAAGAAGGACTTCCTGGCTTATGGCTTGGATGCCTACTTTACCGATGATGCGATGATGGCGGTCGCCGGGCGCGCGGAAACGGAGAGAACCGGTGCCCGGGGCTTAATGACCGTGTGCGAGAAGCTCTTCCGCGAGTACAAGTACCGGCTGCCGGATACGGTGGTGAAGGAGTTCGTGGTTGACCGGGAATTAGTTGAGAACCCGACCGAAGTGCTGACCCGGTTGATCGAGAATCCGACCATGCATCGCGATCGCGTTCTCCAGTTTCAGCTGAAGAGGTTTGAGAAGGTTTTTACGGACAAGTACGGAGTCCAGGTCACATTCACTCCGGATGCTGCCGAGCTGATAGCGGACCGGGCCGCGGCTACCAGCAAGGACCTGATGGAGTACTGCGAGACCCTGTTTGGTGGCTACGAGCACGGCCTCAATCTCTTGAGGAAAGTCTCGGGCCAAACGAGCTTCGTGATCGACCGGACAGCGGTAGAGGACCCTGCCGGCACACTGGAGCGCTGGATCAAGGAAACGTATAAGTAACCGTTCAGCGTTCAGCGTTCGCCGTTCAGCGTTCACCGCAACGCTCCAACGGTGAACGGTGAACGGTGAACGCTGACGGTGAACGGTCCCTCTCTTGATTCCCCCCCGAAGCGGGGGTATAGTCTCTTTCCCGTGTGGATAATTCCTTACCCGCAGTGAGATCCCGTCTAAAACTGTCTGGCGATTGATTTTTCATTATCGCGCTGATTCATTTCCTACTCATACACAGGAGAAAAGAAAACCTATGCGTACGAAGTCCGTTCTTGTTTTGATCGTTGGGGTTTTGTTGCTGGCCGGATGTGCTTCCAAACCGGACCAGGAGATTACGGCCTCGCAGACCGCGCTCGAAGCGGCGCGCACTGCGGAAGCTGACATCTACTCCGCTGAAACGTACCAGGCTGCCGCCGATGCGATGAAGTCGGCCGAAGCCGAAATCGCCGCTCAGGACCAGAAGTCCTCTTTCAGCCGGAACTACGACAAGGCGAAGGAATTGCTCGGCCAGGCCAAGACACAGGCTGACTCAGCCGCCGCCTCCGCAGTAACGAACAAGGAAAAAGCGAAGACTGATGCGGAGACGGCGCAGCAGGATGCCCAAACAGCGCTCGATGCCGCCAAAGCCGCGCTGGCAAGCGCGCCGAAGGGCAAGGGGACCAAGGCTGACCTCGATGCTCTGCAAGGGGATCTGACAGCGGCCGAAACCTCTTTTGGTGAGGCGAAATCGTCCCTCGATGGTGGTAAATTCTTGGACGCCCTCAACCAGTTCCGGGCAGTAAAGGAGAAGGCCGATGCAGTGGCCGCAGACATTCAGCAGGCCACCCAGAAGAAGAAGGTCAGCTAGTGCCCCTGGCGCACTGCTGATCGTATTCGGCATGCTGCTGGCAGTGACGGGCTGCCGGCAGCTGCCTCAAAAGGAGTGGAATGACCTGGAGGCCCTGCGGCGGGAACTGAGGCGGGAAGGTCTCGCTGGTTACCTGCCTGACGACTTCAGCCGATTTGAGGCCTCTTTCGCGAAAACTCGGCACCAGTTCGCCGTCGAGTCCAATACCTCGCCGCTGTTTCGCAATAACGAGGAGTTAGCTGCCAAGATCGCCGCGGAGATCGCACAAGCCCTGCGGTTGCGCGAACACGGAGTTGCAGAAAAAACTCGCCTGCGCAAGCTTGAGCAGGAGGCAATCGAGCAGCTTGAGAATAGCGTTGTCATCTGGCGTTCGGGAACACTCGACCCGGACCAGCGTCGTTTGATTGCCCGTATCGAGCTTCAGACGGCGAACGCCAAGGCTTTTTGGCAGCAGAGTGAGTTTCTTAAAGTCCGCGACTTGCTCGAAGACATCGACGAGGAAAACGCTGCCTTCCAATCCCAGCTCGAAGGCCTGACTGAACGATATCGCAATCCGCGCGAGCTGGGGCGCTGGCAGCTTTGGGCCAAGAGGACTATCGAGTGGTCGCGAAATCACAAGAAAGCTGCGCTGGTTGTTGATAAATACAACCGGCAGGCGCTGCTGTACAACGCCGGCAAACTGGTTGAGCGTCTCCCGGTCGATCTCGGCTGGAATCGCTTTCCAGACAAAGTCCAGTACGGGGACGGAGCGACACCGGAGGGCAGATACCGGGTGACCAGGAAGAAGTCGGGCGCGCTGACAAAGTATTTTCTGGCGCTTCTGCTCGACTATCCCAATGCCGCGGATCGGCGGGACTTCGCCTTGGCCAAGCGGCGGGGAGAAATCCACCGGCGTGCGCGTATCGGAGCGCTGATCGAAATCCACGGTGAAGGGGGACGAGGGCGCGACTGGACCCAAGGTTGTGCAGCCCTTTCGAACCCTGACATGGAGAGACTCTACGGCATTGCCTACCTTGGGATGCCGGTAACGATTGTGGGCCAACTTCAGGCTGTGACCGAGGGCAGAAAATGAAACGACGGCTCCGGTTGTTCCTTACGATCGTTCCGCCGCTGCTTGTTTTCTCCAGCTTTATAGCCTTGCTCTTGACGCCTGTCGAGCCTATCCCGCCCCTGCCCCCTGCATCACGGAAAGAAATCGCTCGATTGGAGCGAAAGCTGGGCGCCCTGCGGCCGAAAGGTTACTACATACTTGTCGATACCGCGGCCAACAGGCTATGGCTCAAACGGGGAGACAAAGCGCTTCTGGAGGCCAAATGCTCAACCGGTAGCGGGCGCCAGTTGGAATGCCAGGGTCGGAGCTGGACGTTTGAAACGCCGCGGGGCGAATTCAGGATCCAAGGGAAGATTTCGAACCCAATTTGGCGGAAGCCCGACTGGGCGTTCCTCGAAGAAGGGAAGAGCCTCCCTGTCAATGACAATGAGCGGTTCGAGAAGAATGTGCTCGGCGAATACGCGATGGCGATCGGAGATGGTTATTTCATTCACGGAACCCTTTATAACCGGATGCTCGGGCGAAACGTTACTCATGGCTGTATTCGCCTCGGTTCACCGGATCTGATCAGGCTGACCCAGCTGGCGCCGGTCGGCACGAAGGTCTACATATTTTGAAAAATCCTTCTTTTCTCGCCTCCCTTCCCGCGCTTTTGTTCCTGGCTGCGCCGTGTTCGGCATTCGGGGCGGCCGAGGGTTCCACAGTACAGAACGCCGCTCTGGTGACTTACCGCCTTCAACTAGCCCAACAGCGTGTTGCGTCGATTGAAATTCGTGACGGAGCCGTTATCGCCTCCATGAAAGGAATGGAGGTCAAACGGTTTCCAGTCAGTAAAGCCGAGCTCTCCTCGCATGCGTTTCCACGGCTCTCGACGGTTGCGACGAAGACTGCGGCAGTTAGGACCCGCCAGGTGATCGTCAAGGTCGAGCAAGTGTCTGCCGATCCTTCCGAAACGGTATCCTCACCGGATGAGATCGTGAGCGTGGAAGATATGCCGGAAACGTTCGCGCTGAAGCTTAAGGATGGTTCGGTCTTCTACATCACCGGGAAGTCACGAGACGGGATCCTGAACGGCTGGCGTAAAGACTGGCTGAAATGCCGGGTCGGCTGCACTTTTTTGTTTCGACAGTTACGCGGCCTCCCGGTTTGCGGCGGAATAATCGAAATGGACCCGACCTCCGCCCGGCATTTGTTCTGGCTGATAAGGCCGGAGATGGGCGTGATTTACTAGAGATCCCGGGAGAACGCGCGGCGAGCGCGATGGCCGGAGGAAAGGACCTCAAAGACCTCCAGGACCTCAAGGACGGCCCAGACACAGCCGCAAGCGCAGCGCTTTTTCGCGGAGCGGCCCGGCCCGGGCCGTTAGCGTCAAACCTCATTTCCTCCGATTCGGCAGCAACCGTGCGGGCAGGGTCGCTCCGGAAAAAGCGCTGCGCTTGCGGCTGTGTCTGGGCCGTCCTTGAGGTCCTGGAGGTCTTTGAGGTCCTTTCCGCCGGCCATCGCGCTCGCACCCATAGGCGAGCCTGCACCGGCTATTCTACCCCTCAAAGCGAAGTGCTATCCTGAACTCAAAGTTCCTATACCCCGTCCTGGATCGTCGAACGACGATCTGCTTCGAAGTTAACTAAGGTTCTGCCACCAATCAAAGCAAGGAGGTTCGCCGTGCAAACATCAGTCTATGATGAACGCGAGACTGCCCTTGGACAGCAAGGGCGGGAGACGTCCGAACAGTGGGTTCCCCCGGAGGAAGTCGGTTCGGACAGCCTCGCCAAGGGGCTCGGCTGGTTCAGTGTCGGCCTGGGAGTGGCTCAAGTTGTTGCCCCCGAACAGCTCGCGCGGTTGATCGGGGTGCAAAATCGCCCATTCTTGATGCGGCTTCTGGGCGCTCGAGAAATCGCTGCTGGTCTTGGAATCCTCATGCAGGACCGACCAACGCCCTGGCTCTGGTCGCGCGTGGCCGGTGACGCCGTTGACCTGACCCTGCTGGGTATCGCCTTAGGCTCGGAAGAATCCGACCGAACACGACTTGGAGTCGCCACCGCGGCGGTACTTGGAGTGACGGCGCTCGACGTGATATCAAGCACAAGACTCACCCAGGAGAGGGCACCGATCCGGGTGCGTAAGGCCATTACAATCAACCGTCCGGCCGACGAGATCTATCGCTTCTGGAAGGATTTTCAGAACTTGCCCCGCTTCATGAAGCACTTGGAGTCGGTCCGAATGACGGGCGGAAATCGCTCGCACTGGACCGCCACGGGCCCCGCCGGCACACGTGTCGAATGGGATGCGGAGACCACGGAAGACCGGCCAGGTCAGGTGATTGCCTGGCGCTCCACTGAGCCGGCCGATGTCGAAAACTGGGGTTCCGTCACGTTCCGCGACACGTCACGGGGAACTGAACTGCATGTGGATCTCGCTTACTTCCCACCCGGTGGCCGGCTCGGTTCCTGGGCCGCTTGGTTCATGGGAGAGGAACCCGGCCAGCAATTGCAGGACGACCTGCGGCGCTTGAAGCAATTTCTGGAGACCGGCGAAATACCAACGACCGAGGGGCAACCGTCAGGACCGTCGAGAGCCGGCGTGTTTTCGAGACTTCTGCGAACCGGAGAAAGGCAAAGGAGGTAGACCCATGAAAGCCACTTGCTACCACGATAAACACGACCTGAGGGTGGAGGACGTTCCCGATCCTGAGATTCTCAATCCTCGGGACGCGATTGTCAGGATCACCTCGACCGCCATCTGCGGCTCAGACCTGCATCTTTACAACGGCCTGATCCCCAGTGTAATGGACGGAGATATCCTGGGCCATGAGTTCATGGGGGAAGTGGTAGATGTCGGCAGGGAGGTCAAGAAGCTGAGGGTCGGGGACCGGATCGTCGTCCCCTTTCCCATTTCGTGCGGGGAGTGCTACTACTGCAAGGAGGGAATGTTCTCACTCTGTGACAACTC
>RPQK01000443.1 GCA_003819755.1 Acidobacteriota bacterium
AGCACTGACAAACTGACAGACTGACAAACTGACAAACCCCGGCGAAGGGTTGTCTGCTTTGTCAGTCGGTCAGTCTGTCAGTTTGTGAGTTTGGTGGGTAACACGGAGGATAACAACACTTGGCACGCTACACGGGTCCGGTCTGCAGGCTGTGCAGACGAGAAGGAATGAAGCTGTTCCTGAAAGGGCAGCGATGCTTTACCGAGAAATGCGGGATCGAAAAGCGTAATTTTGTGCCCGGCGAGCATGGACGCAACGTGCGGATGCGGAGCAAGGTCATTGGTTACGGATTGCAGCTCCGCGAGAAACAGAAGGTCAAACGGATTTACGGAATTGTCGAGAGACAGTTCCGCCGGTATTTCGAGAAGGCTGCGCGCCGCGCCGGCATTACCGGCGAGATGCTCCTGCAGCTTCTCGAACGCCGTCTGGACAACGTCGTTTGCCGTCTGGGTTTTGCCGGATCTCGCAATCAGGCCAGGCAACTGGTGCGGCACGGGCACATCGCAGTCAATGGTCGAAGGGTCACCATCCCCTCCTACCTGGTCACCAAGGGTGACGAAGTCACCGTACGCGATAAGAGCCGGAAGATTCCTGTCATCGTCAACTCGCTGCAGGAAGTTCCCGGCCGCGGAGTTCCCGGCTGGCTTACGCTGGACGCGGACAATTTCAAGGGTCAGGTTCTTGAGCTGCCACGGCGAGCGGATGTCAACATGCCGATCGAAGAGCAGCTGATCGTCGAGTTGTATTCGAAGTAAGGCATCGCGGAATCGCGGGAAAAGAACGGGAAGACTCGGAACTTGTCGACGAGGTTCCGGTTTTGCCGGTGATTTCCCGTGAATGGAGAGTGGCATATGAGAGGCTTGCAGAGACCTAAGAGACTCGCGTGCGAACAGGAAACCAGGACCCCGACCTTCTGTCATTTCTACGCGCAACCCTTCGAACGCGGATTTGGCACGACGATTGGAAATGCTTTGCGGCGGATCCTGTTGTCCTCCATTGAGGGGGCGGCCATTACGGCGGTAAAGATCGATGGCGTGCTACACGAATTCTCGTCTATACCGGGCGTTCGCGAAGACGTGACCGATGTGATCATGAATCTCAAGCAGATTCCTTTGAAACTGCACGTCGACCACCCCAAGACGCTGTACTTGGAATCGACGGGACCGGGCGACCTGAAGTCCAGCGATATCAAGCCCGATCCGGACGTCGAGGTGCTCGATCCGAATATTCACATCGCCACCGTCAACGAGACGGCCAACGTGAGAATCGAGATTCGAGTGAAGCTGGGCCGCGGCTATGTGCCGGCCGACGAGAATTTCGACGAGGATCTGGACATCGGCTACATACCGATCGATTCCGTGCATTCGCCTGTCAAGAAGGTTAACTACAACGTTGAAGCGGCCCGATTGGGCCAGGCCACCGACTATGACCGGCTGAACCTCGACATTTGGACCAACGGCTGCCTGAGGCCGGAAGAAGTCCTGGCCCAGGCCGCGAAGATCCTGAAGGATCACATGTTCATCTTCATCAATTTTGATGAAGAGCCCGAGAAGTCGGAGCGAGAGGACGAACGGGACTTTGAGTCCATCAATGAGAACTTGAACCGGTCGGTTGAAGAGCTCGAGCTCTCGGTCCGCTCCTATAACTGTCTGAAGAATGCCAACATCCAGACGATTGGTGAACTGGTTACCAAGACCGAAGCGGAGATGTTGAAGACCAAGAATTTCGGCCGCAAGTCCTTGAACGAAATCAAGGAGATCCTGTCTGGCATGGGGTTGTCCTTCGGCATGAAGCTGGACGACAAGGGACGGCCAGTCCGGGAGAAGGTGGAAGCGTAGAGCTGACAGCTGACAGCTGACAGCTGACAGCTGACAGCTGACGGCTGACGACTGACGACTGACGACGAACAGGCAAGAGGATTAGAAATGCGACATCATAGAGCAGGAAGAAGACTGGGCCGAGAGTCGAGCCATCGCAAAGCCCTTCTCAGGACCATGGTCACCCAATTCTTCGACCGTGAGAGGCTGATTACGACCGTGCCTAAGGCGAAAGAACTGCGGCCGTTCGCCGAAAAGATCATCACACTGGCCAAGCGAGAGACGTTGCATGCCAGACGGCAGGCGCTCGCAGTGTTGCGCAAGAAAACGGTGGTCGAGAAGCTCTTCGGGAATCTGGCTCCGCGGTTTGCGGACCGAAATGGTGGCTACTGCCGCATTGTCCGGCTCGGCGTCCGTAAAGGGGATGCGGCCGAGCTCGCGATCATCGAGCTGATCGGCAGCGAGTACCAGGCCGCCAAGCCGGCCAAGGGCGGGAAGAAGTCCGCCAAGGGCGAAGCCAAGAAGACCAAGCCGGGGGCCGCCGACAAGAAGTCGGAGAAGAAGTCGAAAAAGGGCGCGGAGAAAGCGGAAGGCGAAGAACCGAAGACCCGCAAGCGCGCCGCCAAGAAGGCTGAAGCGTAACTCCGTTCACCGTTCAGCGTTCATCCGTTCACCGTTCACCGCAGAAGTTACGACGGTGAACGCTGAACGGTGAACGCTGAACGGTGACCGACCTACGTCATCAGCGACACCCATCCGGTCTTCAGCGCCACGTACACCACCCACAAAATCAACACCATTGCTGCGCCAGTCCCGAACGATTTGCGTCCTACCACCGACATTCCCAGAGAGAGCAGGAACAGGTAATAGAAGGTCAAGGCGTCGATAGAGGACAACAGCGAGAACAGGGCTGGTGACTCCTTCGCGCTTACGAGGATGCCCAAATTGGACGCCACCAGGTTCTGCACGTCCAGTTCAGTCGGATCCGCCGCCACCAGGACAATCACTAATCCAAGCACCGTCGAGACGAGAGTGAAGGCCAGCATGCTGTGTGCCACGACGGAGAACACGCGGCTGAACGTGACGTCCGCACCGGTCAACCAGAACAGGGCGAGAAGCAGCCCGGCCGTTAAGAGCACGACCACGGGAGTTCCAATGATTACCATCCCGTAGGTGAAGCCTTTGACCGCGGGCGAGCTCATCATCTCCCGCTGCTGTTCCGTCATTTCCTGGCCGCGGGCTTCCACCTGCTTGGCCATCATGTTGTCAAAGCCGATCCGATCCATGATGACAATGAACCCAACCATGCCGATTACAATGCAGAGCACAAGGGCGATCAGCCAGGTCGGCTTCCTGGCTATCTCTTGAAAAGTCTCCTTCGGCTGGAAGAAGATCCCCTGTAGTCTCCAGAGCGACCCTTTCGGCTGCTCCGTCGGGCCTGCCGGCTGCTGTGTTGTTTTCTCCGCCAAGTTTTCCATATTCGTCTCCTCAGAAACTAACGGCAGATTGTATGCGAAGAAGGGCAAGCAGGTTTAGCAAAATCGGACGGGTAGGGGCCCGCGGATTACGCGGATATCCGCGTTATCCGCGCACATCCGCGTAATCCGCGGGCCCCTACCCATCGCGCGGCTCCCGAAAACTCGATCTTGCAGTTGTTTAAGGCCCCTCTCCCTGACACAATAGGTGAAACGGACTCTTCACGGCGATCATGCTCAGATATTTGCTCTACCAGGTCGAGTACCGACGATGGTTGTTCCTGGCCCTGGCCGTTGCCCTGATCATCCACTTCATACCGGTCGACACGTCCTTATCCCCGGCCGGCAAATCGATCCTCGCGATTGTGGCGCTGACTATACTGCTGGTTATCTTCGAACCGATTCCGCTCCCGCTCATTTCCTTTTTGATCGTGGTACTCGAGGTTCTTTTCGGAGTGGCGCGCCCGGCCGAAGTCGCGCAGTCTTTCATGAGCGATTCCGTGATCTTCATCCTGGGCTCGCTGATGCTTGCGGTCGCGGTGGTAAAGCAACAACTGGATAAGCGCATCCTCTTCTTCATTCTCCGTCTGACACGCGACAGCGTGCGCTTAACGGTCATGTTGCTGGTCGTGATTGCCGGTGCGCTGGCCTCCATCATGGGGGAGCACTCGGTTGCCGCGATCATGCTTCCCGTGAGCCTGATCCTGGTTCGTATCTGGCAGGAAAACCAGCTACGGGAAACCAATCAGCACGTGGTTTTCCTCATGTCGGTGGCCTTTGGGGCAGCGGTTGCGGCGATCGGGACGCCTTCGGGCGGCGCCCGCAACGCGATCATGCTCAGTTACTGGGAGGGGGTGTCGGGCGTTCGGGTCAGCTATCTCCAGTGGGTCTTTGGGATGTACCCCCTGGTCATCATCCAGTTGCCCATTCTCTACTTTCTGCTGCTCCGCGTCTACCGGCCGGCAGCCGGCGGTCTCACCAACGCCTTCTCGTTTCTCAGGCGGGAGATGCAGGAGCAAAAGCAGTTCAGCGTGGAAGACTGGATAACCGTCAGCATCATGCTCCTGACGGTCGCCCTCTGGATGATGTTCAGCGGTACCCTCGGACTTGGTCCGGTCGCTCTGCTCGGTGTTCTTCTGTGCGTGGTCAGCGGGGTCCTAAACTGGGATGACATCAGCCACGATGTGAACTGGGGAGTACCGATTCTGTACGCCTCTATCATCTCGACGGGGCTATGGATGGACTCGACGGGGGCGGCCGCCTGGGTTGCCGACCACCTGAGCTTCCTGCTAGCATTCGAGGCGGTCGGAGGTCGTCTACTCTTGATTGCAACCATGACTCTGTTGTCGATGCTCGTCGGCGCTGTGGTCAGCAGCGGGCCTGCCATTGCCCTCCTCGGTCCCATTTTTCTCAGGCAGGCACAACTCTCCGGCGCGGATCCTCTCGTTTTCGGAATGATCCTCGTGGCCGGTGCGAGCTATGCCAATTTCACCCCGGTTAGTTCTCCGGCATGTACGATCATCTACGGGAGCGGGATGGTGCCGAGAAGTGACTACTTCGCCTTGGGACTGCGCGTGGCGGTCATCTCGTTTGTGATCATTGTCGCTTTTGGCACCTTTTACTGGCCGTTCGTTACGGCCTTCTTCTGAGTTATGCACTTTCTAATCTGCGTTGGAGGCGAAGAACATTCCCGGGGAACCCTGCGCTTCGGCCTGGCCATTACGTCAGCTCTGCGCGCCGACGCCACCATCCTGTATGTCCGTCCCCTCGTCTCATCGCACTTTCGGAAAGAGGCCCAACTAGCCAGGGAGAAGCTCCAGGCCTGGCCGGTCGAGACTGTTGATTCCAGGATGATGAAGGCGATCGAGCGGATGCTGATCGAGGAGCAGTTTGTCCGCATGGTTGACGGCCGCGTCGATGTACGTCACATGCCGCGGGCGGAGAAGGGTGGCTTGTACGAGTACCACGTCTATGGACAGCACGGTGAGAATGTGCGGATCCGAGAGCGCGAGGGGGATGTCGTCGATTCGATCCGGCGTGAGACCCTGGATGTCGTCTATGACCTGGTTATCGTTGGTGCTCCCGGCGATGGAGGCCGTCTGGTCCGTCACATCATTCAGTACATTGAGCCATCCGTCCTTATTGTGAAGAACCCGCGGGACGTGCAATATCGGCTCCTGCTGTGCCTTAACGACTCAGAATCGGCTCGCCGTGCTCAGCAATTCGCTCTGCGCTGCGCGGTCCTCCTCAAGACCTCCGTCGACGTCCTCTGTATCCACACCTACCCGTGGGAGGAAAACGTCGCCATGACGCTCGGCGAGGACGCTGCCCGGCTCCTGAAGCGGTTCGCCGTCCCCCATACCATCCGCATCCGCCGAGGTCCGGTTGTGCGGGCGATCCTGAAAGAGGCCCAGCCCGAGCATCTGGTCGTCATGGGGCCGAGTGAGCGTTCGAGTATCTACCAGTTCATCTTCGGCAGCGTGCCGGTCGAGATCGGCCGCCGGGGGAACAACCCGGTGCTGGTGGTGAAATAGCGCGCCGTTTGTTGTTATCCACTAATTGCACGAATTACACGAATCAATTGGTGCAATTCGTGTAATTCGTGGATGTCCGCGTCTGCTATATTGCCCCGTATGAAGAAATTGCTCCTGTTGCTTCTGTCCAGCGCCCTGCTCACTCCAACTCTCGCGCAACAGAAAATGCTGACTCTGGAGGACGTCTACCACCCGGAAAAGAGACTCAGCGTCGAAGGTTCGATCCCCATCGGCTTCCGTTGGCTGAAGGATGGAGAGCACTACCTCCAGAGGGTCGACCGGAGTGCTCCGCTGGTCAGGATAAACGCATTGTCCGGGGAGCGCCGGCCGTTATTCGAGGCCGACCAGATGGAAGGAGCCTTCAAGAAGCTGCCCGGCCTCCAGGAGTCCGAAGCTCGGCTTGCGGCTCGAGGAAGTTTCAGCCTCAGCCCCGATGAGTCGGGCGTGTTCGTTTATCTGAAGAACGATATCTTTTACTACAATTTCGCGGGCCGCCACGCCGTGCGTTTAACCAATTCCTCAGCGCTTGAGAAGGAAGCCGATTTCAGTCCAGACGGCAAGAAAGTGGCCTTTGTCAGAGACAACAACCTGTATGTCGTCGATGTGGAGAAGGGACGAGAGAGGCAGCTGACGAAGGATGGAAGCCCCAAACGGCTGAACGGCCTCCTCGACTGGGTTTACCAGGAGGAGGTCTACGGCCGCGGTGATTACAGGGCATTCTGGTGGAGCCCGGATTCGACCCGCCTTGCCTTTCTACAGCTCGATGAAGCGGGTGTACCCACTTTC
>RPQK01000444.1 GCA_003819755.1 Acidobacteriota bacterium
CTGTCGTTATGATTGCACAATAAGATCTGTGATGCCGAGGAGCAAGGAAGGTCGACCGTTCACCGTTCAGCGTTCAGCGTTCACCCGTTCTCCGTTCTCCGATGGAATTCCGGCTGAACCTGAACCTGAAACGGTCAAACGCTGAACGGTGAACGCTGAACGGTAAACGCTGAACGCCTTAAGAGTAGAAATTCCGCTCCCACCGATGCTCCCGCAACTTCGCAATCATCCCCTTTGAAAGCGCTGGTGCATCAGAGACCGCCACATTGGACTCCACGTGGGCGGCAGTCCGCATCCCGGGAATCACGCTGCTCACCGCCGGGTGAGACAGACAGAACTTCAGCGCCAGCTCGGGCAGCGTTCCCGCCTCGCCGTCCAAGAGCCCTTTCAGCTTCTCAACGCGCTCAAATACCTGCTGTTTCCGGTCGCCTTTGAAGTAGTAGTTCCGCCAATCTTTCTTCGGAAACTTCGTCTCTGGCGTAATATGCCCGGTCAACCCACCCTCGTCGAACGGAACTCGCGCTATGACCCCCACGTCTTTCTGCTGACACAGAGGAAACAGTTGGTCCTCGGGTGATTGATCGAAGATGTTATAGATGACCTGAACGGAGTCGACCTTGCCGCTTTGGACCAATTCGAGCGCCGAGCCGGGGTCGTGGTCGTTGATCGAGATGCCGAAGAAACTCACTTTTCGCTCATCCTGCAGTTTCCGCAGGGCGTCATACCAGGATTCCCCTTTGATCCAGCCCGCATCCCAGACATGAAGCTGCAGCAGATCAATGGCGTCGACTCCCAAGTTCCGGAGGCTCGTTTCCGCGCATTGGATGATGTATTCGGGCGGGAATACCTCAGAGAGCGCGCCGCGGGCTGGCCAGATCCGATTCTTCGGCGGCACTTTGGTAGCGACGAAGATCCGCTCCTTCCTTTCTTTGACGAAGCGGCCCACGAGTTTCTCGCTGTACCCGTCACCGTAGGCCAGTGCCGTATCGATAAAGTTCAAACCCCGGTCGACCGCCAGGTGAAGAGCACGCAGCGATTCTTTATCTTCCGCTCCGACCCACATCTGTTTGCCGATACCCCACGCCCCAAAGCCAATCTCGGACACTTCATAGCCGGTTCTTCCCAATCTTCGATATCGCATTCTCTGACTATAACATGCAGCGAATCACAGAGCCGCGCGGCGGCTTCTGCGGACCGTCAGCGGACGGGTAGCCCGTCGGATACGCGCCGGTGAAAAGACACTGTCCCTATGTTAGAATACGGCGTCCTTTCTGGGGCACCCCATGTCAAAAGACAACTCGTTTGATATCGGTTCTAAGACGGATCTCAATGAAGTCAGAAACGCCGTTCATCAGACTATGAAGGAAGTGCAGCAGCGCTTTGACTTCAAAGGAAGCAAGAGCGACATTCAGCTGGAGGCTTTCGACCTGATCTTAACCTCCGAGGACGAATTCCGGCTTCGCAGCCTGACGGAAATTCTCGAGCAAAAACTGGTCAAGCGTTCAGTTTCCCTGAAGGCGCTCACCTTCGGGAAAGTCCAGCAGGCTGCCGGAAATACTGTGCGTCAAACGGTCTCCATCCAGCAGGGCATTCCGATCGAAAAAGCCAGGGAAATAACCAAGTTCATTCGTGATACAAAACTGAAGGCACAGGCGTCCATCCAAGCGGACGTCGTGCGCGTATCGAGCCGGGATCGGGATATCCTTCAGAAGATCATCGGGCTCTTGAAGGAAAAGGATTTCGGTATCGATGTGCAATTCACCAACTATCGCACGTTTTAGTCAGACCGACGGCTAATCTCAGGCACTATGGACAAAATTCGGCAGAGACTCCTTGAACTGTTCAAGCAGAAATCCCTTCTTATCGGCCGTTTTACGCTGCAATCCGGAATGAGCAGCAATTACTACTTCGACAGTAAGAGAACAACTCTTGATCCCGAAGGGGCGTACCTGTCGGCCCGGCTGGTCCTCGACAAGATTAAGGAACTGGGTATCAAAGCTGATGCGATCGGCGGCCTGACTCTGGGAGCCGATCCCATTGTTTCCGCTGTGGCGGCGGTCAGTTTCTCCGAACGGAAGAAGTACCGCCCGCTTCCCGCTTTCATCGTCCGAAAGGACGCCAAACAGCACGGCACCCAGCGATATACCGAGGGGTATTACGGGATGCCCGGGTCTCGAGTCATCATTGTCGATGACGTCTGCACCACCGGGGAATCAACGATGAAGGCCATAGAACGCGCCGAACAGGTAGGCTTCGTCGTCACTGCCGTCCTGTGCTTGATCGACCGGGAGCAAGGAGGCGCCGAGCGGCTGAAACGGTATAACTTCATTCCGCTGATCACCAGCCGAGAGTTGCTTTCCGACCCCAAGATCCAGGAGGCGCTGGAGCAATCGGGGGATATCGAGAGAACCTAGAGGTTGGAGGTATTTTTATCCAGGAACCAACACGAACGAACACGAACAAAGACAGTTTTGTTCGTGTTCGTTCGTGTTGGTTCCTGGATAAAAATACCTCCAACCCTAGAACTCTACCGCCAGCCCCGCAGTCGGCAGTATCGGGAACTGGGTATGGTCCAGATCCCGCACCAGGCCTGTCGTTCTGTTCGCATCGTCACGCCCAACACCCGCAAAACGCACATTGTCGCGGTTCAGGAGATTTACGACTTCCACGAATAACGTCAGGCGGTAACGATCGCGGTTGAACGACTTGGCGGCTCGTACATCCAGTCGGCTGTAGTCCGGCAGCCGTGCCATGTTGCGATGTTCGGCCACGTAGTAGCGGTCATCTCGATAGGTGACGTAGGCGGGCACCGGAAGCCCGGTTGCAAACCTCCATTTCCCCGACAGATCGAACCGAGTGGACCAGCGGTACTGAGCAAAGATGTTGACCGAGTGGCGCTGATCGTAATTACCCGGAAACCACTCGGAGTCCCCCTCGTTCCACAGGCTCTGTCCCCAACCGTAGCCGATCCACCCGGTCAGCCCATTGGCCGCTTTGCGTCCGATCTGCAACTCACCGCCTTTGGACCTGTCTCGGAGCACATTCTGAAAAAGCTGCGAGGAAGGGGCCGTGATCACGCCACCCACCACTCGCCACTGTCCTTCAGGCCGCCACGGCACGTCCTTCCGGGTTCTCCGGTAAGCGGACGCCTTCACCTCTATTCCATTCCCGACATCGTAGGCCCAGACACCTCCGAGAACTCTCGCCCGCTCCGGCGCCAGCGCCCGGTTGCCGTATTCGCCGAACAGTTGCACCAAAAACGGAGCCTGGCGGGTTTCGCCATAGGAGACACTCGCACGCTGTCGCCCGGGGCTCAGCTCCACCGAGAAAAACGGCGAGGCAGGGAAGCCCTCGATGGCGGCCAGCCGACTCCAGTTGCAGCCAGCCGTAAAGGCGAGGGCTTTGACGGGAGAGTAGGTGGACTGGACAAACACCTCCTGCCTGGAAGTCCCCGCATCGAACCGGGAAAGCGTGGACCACGCTTTCGTCCGGTAATCGTAGTAATCCTCGAAGTTCCCGCCTTCCCAATCTTCTAGCGTCAGGCCGCCGGAGACGAGCAGATTGGCGACCGGCTTCCAGTCGAGCACGGACCGGGTCCCGATGATCCTCTGGTTGTTGCTCCAGATAACCCGTCCGTCGCGATTGCGGTTCAGACTCTCGGCTTCCTGCCAATACAGATGCGTGGACAGGTTCAACTGAGAGCTTGGCGTGTGGTCCCAGTTGAGATGAAGGAGATCGCTACGGAACCGGCCGCGGTCCACGGAGTTGAACCCGAGATTCTCGAGGACGTTTTCCTCCCCAGTGTTCCCGTGGAAGAAGCTCAGGCCGAACGAGTCCTTGGAGCCCTTTCGCTGGACGACCTTGGCAAAGACGTCGTAGAAGCCGAAGTTCAGATCCGCATCCGGTTCGATCCGCTTGACGATCCAATCGATATAGCTCTTGCGCGCTGAAGCGATCCAGCTTCCATTACCGATGGGTCCTTCCGACAACCCCATGACGGCGCTACCGGAGACCGAAAGCAGGCTCCTCCAGGAGGATTCATTCCCGACCCGGCTCCTCATCCGAACGAACCCGGCTGACCCCGCAACCGATTCCGCCGAAGTTCCAGCCAGCACCAGGTCCAACCCCTGCAGCAGCTCGGCACTCAAGACTGAAGCCGAACCCGTATCCTTCTGCCCTTCAATAGTGTGAAGAAAGCTGTACACCGGAATGCCGTCGAAAAGCATTCCGACCCGGTCAAAACCCGATCCCTGGACAGCAAAGCCGCTGTGAAAGTCATCATGGGAAACGACGCCGGGCAGTTGTTGAATCGCCCTGAACGGGTCGTCGAGCAACACCGACTTCAGTTGATGAATTTCCGACTGCGACAGCTCGGGGCGCGCAGAGAGCGAACGTGCAGAGACGGTTATTTCGTCACGGATTTCCGTCCCCGGAGTCAGAATGATCTGCAACTCCAGCGGTTCGGATTGCGGAACCGCAAGCTTCTGTTTGACTAGCCCAAAGCCGACGGCGGTGGCCACTAAGGTGTAATCGCCCGGAGCGACGTCTTGCAGCTGGAACTGGCCAGTCTCGTCACTGACGGCCTGGTTTGGAGTGCCGCGCAGGTAGATGCTTACCTTGGCCATCGGGGCACCGCTTTCGGAATTAACGACCACCCCCTTGATGGTGCCGCAGATCAGGAGGCCGCTTGAAGCAACCCAAACAGCACCGAGCATGAGGAGTTGTTTCTCCCGTTGACGCATCCGGTCACTATAATACAGAGCCGCAAGCGCAGCGCTTTTTTGCGGAGCGCGTCGGATACGAACCGCAAGCAGCAACCCGTTCGAGTGCTTGCGGTTCGTATCCGACGCGCTCCGCAAAAAAGCGCTGCGCTTGCGGCTCTGTTTGAAGGCCGCCCGTGGGGGTCTAATCGTACTGTCGAAGAATGGTAGAATAGGGACCATGTCGGACGGACACGAGAAGCTCGAGGTCGTTTGCCCCTGCTGCCAGGCCACTCTTACGATCGAGGCCAAAACGGGAATGATCTTGCATACGCGCGAGAAAAAGACCGCCTATTCGTTCGAGGATGCCCTCGAGCAGGTCAAAAAGCGCAAAGACAGTGCGGATCAGCTTTTCCAAAAAGCAGTATCGGATGAAAAACGACGCAAAGACAGCCTCGAGGAAAAATTCCAGCAAGCACTCGACATGAAGGATGAACTAGACGAGCCGACGCGTCCGTGGGACATGGACTGAACCAGGATCCCTTCCTGCTCGACGGCTCTCTAAGACTATAGTTGCGAGTGGCGAGGCACGGGTTCCCTGACTCGTAACTCGCAACCCGCCCCGTATCTCCTCGGAGTAAGACGCATGAAAGTTCAGATTCCCGACTTTCCGGATCTTCCGGATCGCATCGGCCGGCTCAAGGGTTTCGTCTATAACCTCTGGTGGAGTTGGAACGGAGACGCGCGGCGCCTCCTCCGCTCGCTGAACCCGGTCCTTTGGGACCGGACCGGCCACAACGCCGTCAGGGTGCTCCGGGAAACGGAGCCCGCAAGAATGCGACGTTGCGCCGATGACCCGGAATTCGTGGCTCTCTACGATCACGTCATGGCCCGTTTCGATGCCTACGTGGGCTCGCGCGACAGCTGGTACAGCAACACCTTCGCCGCCGGGGACAATCGGCAGATTGCATACCTGTGCGCGGAATTCGCCGTACACGGCTCTCTGCCGATATATTCAGGCGGCTTGGGCGTGCTGGCCGGGGATACCTGCAAGGAAGCGAGTGATCTGGGCCTGCCTTTCGTAGCAATCGGTTCTCTCTACCCGGAAGGTTATTTCCGCCAGGCGATCGATGCGGACGGGCACCAACTGGCCTTCTACGACCGTTTCAGCACCACAGATGCACCAAT
The DNA here is from genome assembly GCA_003819755.1 of Acidobacteriota bacterium. GTDB lineage: Bacteria > Acidobacteriota > UBA6911 > RPQK01 > RPQK01 > RPQK01. Next base: position 5,889 of record RPQK01000444.1, read on the forward strand.
CCTCCAAGTCTTAACGGACGAAGGGGCGAGATTCCTGGTTCCAGTGCCGATCGGGAACCGGGAAGTCAAAGTGGCGGTGTGGAAAACGCAAGCCGGACGCGTGCCGATTTACCTGATGGACACCAATATTGAAGAGAACGAACCATGGGACCGCGACCTGTCCGCCCGTCTTTACGGCGGCGATCAGCAGGTCCGGCTTCGGCAGGAGATCATTCTCGGGATCGGCGGTATCCGCGTCTTGCGCGCTCTCGGCTGCCTGCCGACTGTGTTTCACCTGAATGAAGGTCACGCCTCCTTCGCCGCCCTCGAGTTGATCCGGGAGCACATCCGTTACGGAATGAGCCTCGACGAGGCCACAGAGAATGCCCGGAACAAAATGGTCTTCACGACTCATACCCCGGTCAAGGCCGGCCATGACGAGTTTCCTTTTTACATGATGGAGGAGTACTTCCGATGGTACTGGGAGGAGCTGAGGATCAGCCGCGAGGACTTCCTGCGATTGGGCCAGACTCCTGACGGCAATTCCTTCAGCATGACCATCCTCGCGTTGAAGACAACCGGACGCACCAACAGTGTCAGTCAGAAACACGGGGTGGTCTCGCGCGAGATGTGGCACTTCCTCTGGCCCGAGCGGAAAATCGAAGAAGTGCCAATCGTTTCAATCACGAACGGAGTTCATCTTCCCACCTGGCTGGCCGCCCGTTTTCAATCGATGTA
>RPQK01000445.1 GCA_003819755.1 Acidobacteriota bacterium
CAGCGGAGCGTCGCGTCTGGCCTCAATACCGGAGTGGCGCTGATGAACCTGGAAGCGACGCCCCTCGAGGTTGTTCTCGATCTGATGAACTCCGACGGAACAAGCCTCGCTACAGCGAAGATCACCCTGGGGGCCAATGGACACCGTGCGCTATTCGTCACCGAGATAAGCTGGGATAAGCCCGTAGATCTGACCAGTTTCCAGGGCTTGCTCGGCGCTACGGCCGCAGGCCGGTTCTCGGGCACGGTCCTGCAGACCGCCTCGAGCAGCTTCGCCACCATGCCAGTGGCCCCAAAGTTGCGATAGGGACCGCGGTTCCGTTCCTGAAGAGCGAGAACACTCGCCGATTGTAAGGTCTTCAGCCCAAGCAAAGATAGGCCCTTTGCGTGCGGGTATCGCATCGGATTCCTGATGGCGCACAGGAAGCTCAGACCATTTGCGGAACAGTTCGAGTCTCTCAAGAACAACTCAGACAGTGCGCTGGCGAAGCAAGCAGCTTGCCTGCTCAACCTGCGATTCTGTTTTGATCGCGGCGGCGGAACCAGTACTGGAAGAATGCGGCCAGAGGCTGCTGAATGACGATCACAAGGACGACCGGGATGGCTGCTGCCGGTGAGAAGTACCGAAGTGCGATGACAATACCGGCGCTGATGTTTCGCAGGCCAACCGAGAAGGTCAACGTCCGGGCACGTGGCTCAGACCACTTCAGGAGTTTCCCGCCGATCAGTCCGATCAGGAATCCGGATGCGACTTGGACAGGCAGTATGCCCAGGACCGGGCCGAGGGAGACCGGCGTCGTCTCGATGATGCCTCGAATTGCCGCGATATTGATCGCAATGATCGAGAGCATGCACGCCTTGCTCGCGGCTCCGTTGAAAGGCGCAAGTCGTCGACCGATTTCTCCGCCCGACACGTCGTGCAGCGCCAGGCCGGCGCAGGTCGGAAGCACGATCATCCACACAAGGCCGATCATCAGGCTTCGGGCATCGAACTCGACGCCATTTCCCAGAAAAAGAGCAGCAGTGCCGGGCAAGACCAGCGGACTGAGCAGAGAATCCAGCCCGACGACGGTGAGAGCCAAGGGAACGTCACCCCCGGCCAGGCCCGTCCAGATGACTGACATCACGCCGACGGGGACGAGAGCGGCGAGTACCATGCCCACCGCTATCTCTGATTCACTTCCAAAAACTGAACGGCCGAGACCCACAGCGATCAAGGGCATTACGCCGTGCAGCGTCCCGATGATGAGGATGACGGCTCCCGGCATCTTTGCCACCCTCGCAATATCGCGAGCGCTGATGCTCAGTGCCGTAGCGAGCATCATATAAGCGAACAGGTACGGGACAAGGCCAGTGAGGCGGTCGAGCCCGGGGAATATCCAGCCGCTGACGATCCCCGCCGCGACTATAAGATACATCCTGCTCTCAGCCAGCCGGTTCAACTCGAGCAGCACTTCCTCTAATCTGCTCTGAAGGCTGGGCGCACCGTTTGGTCGTATGGGGGCCATCTTAAGCAAGAAGAGGAATTCTACAGCAGGAAGATCCGGGAATAGAAACCTATCGACGTCGCCCGCTTCGCTCGCGAAATGCGGGGTGTCCAGGTCCGGCAGAGCCGCAAGCGCAGCGCTTTTTGCGTAGCGCGTCGGATGCGTGCTCCAGCACGAATCGATTTTGATTGCGTCAGGTATCCGACGCGCTACGCAAAAAGCGCTTGGGTGCGGCTCTGTCGGACCCCGGCTCCCCGCTCACGGCTCGTAACCTCGCTCCGTACCTCGCAGGTCGGATTGCATGAGTGCTCCAACGTTGATACGTTAGGCTAAGGTCAACTGCCATCATGTTCCAGAGATTCAGCGAACCAGCTCGCCGCGTTGTCTTCTTCGGCCGGTACGAGGCCAGCCGGCTGGGAGGATCCAGCTTAACCACCGCGCACCTGCTCCTCGGCCTGCTTCGAGAGAACTCATGGCTTGTCGAGCCTCTTCTCCCGGCGGGTCGCACGTTGAGAGATCTACAACGGGAGACCGAAAGGGCCGCCGGTTCCAGAACAGAAAAAGTGGCGCCGTCACAGGAAATGCGTCTGTCTGAAGCTGCGAAGAGAGCGCTGACATACGCCGAGGAGGAAGCCGACCGTCTAATGAGCTCAACGATCGATGTGCCTCATTTGCTGCTCGGCCTTTTGCGTGCCGAAGGTTCGAAGGCCGCCAGTCTTTTGGCGCAGTTCGGGCTGGAAGTAGATGACGTGCGCCTGAAGGTCGTTCAGGGCACGGTCACGCCTGTTCAGGAAGTGTTCGGCGTGGTGGTCTGTGCCTTCTACGGCATCGAGATTAGACTCGACGCTGGGGCGGAAGCAGTGCCGACGTTTATCGCACAGTATCGAGGCCGCATCACCGTGGTCGAGATCAACCCATTGAGAGTCATCCAAACTGACCTCCCTCCTCGCGCCCAATCCATGGTGATGGAGTGGGCGGCGGTCCGCACGGACGAGATCACCGCCGCCTGGGAAGGCGCGAAGGCTGGGAAGAGGCCGCTTCCCATCCCCCCGCTCGAGTAACGGATTCCGAGGAATTCTACAGCAGGAAGATCCGGGAATAGAAACGTTTGGTTTACCCAGGCACGTCTTCCGGCATGGCCACCGCACTCCAGAGGCTCGCTTCGCTCGCGAAATGCGGGGTGTCTAGGTCCGGCAGAGCCGCAAGCGCAGCGCTTTTTTGCGTAGCGCGTCGGATGCGTGCTCCAGCACGAATCGATTTTGATTGCGTCAAGTATCCGACGCGCTACGCAAAAAACGCTGCGCTTGCGGCTCTGTCGGACCCGGCGTGGTGGCGTGGTGGTCTGTGCCTTCTACGGCATCGAGATTAGACTCGACGCTGGGGCGGAAGCAGTGCCGACGTTCATCGCACAGTATCGAAGCCGCATCGCCGTGGTCGAGATCAACCCATTGAGAGTCATCCTTGCTTTCAGCCCCACGTTAGATTCCTTTGTGGAACGCAGCCCTGCTAGAATTGCGCGGAACGCACCGGCAGCCCGGGTGAAGCTTGGAGACGTTTTATGGCGATCCAACTGGCCAGATATTCTTTCCTTTGCGTGCTGACGATCTGGCCGGCTACCGTGAGTGCCGAGGCAACAAAGCCCCAGGTGAGTCCTCCAGGGATCACCCTGGACTACCCTGAGAACGCCACGCTCTTTCCTCCCGAATTCCCTGCCCCGACTTTCATCTGGCGTGATTCCAACCAGGCGAGCAGCTTCTGGGTCATTGAAGTAAAGTTCGGGGACGGTTCACGCGGTTTGAAAATCAGATCGGAGGGGGAGAAGCTGCGGGTCGGGGAGATAGACCAGCGGTGTGTCGCGCCAACCAATCAACTCCCGTCTCTGACTGAGCAGCAGGCGGCCGCCCACGCCTGGGTCCCCGATACGGAAACCTGGGCAACCATTAAGAAGCACACGGTCTCTCACCCGGCAACGCTGATCATCACGGGCTTTGCTGATAAGCGCGCACGCGAGGCGCTCTCGCGCGGACAGGCGAGCTTTCAGACTTCGAAAGACCCAGTCGGCGCCCCCATTTTCTATCGAGACGTGCCGCTCATGCCGGCCGCGACGGAAAAAGGGATCATCAGGCCGCTCGTTCCGGCTGCAATCCCTCTTATAGCGTGGCGCCTGCGCGACGTAAGTCAGCCGGAAAGCAGACTGCTGATGGAAGGGCTCCATACCTGCGCCAATTGCCACTCGGCATCGACCGATGGCAAGACCCTGGCGATGGACGTTGACGGCCCGGACAATGACAAGGGGCTGTACGCCATTTTCCCCATCCGATCACATACATCGATCCGCAACGAGGACGTAGTCGCGTGGAGCTCGCATGAAGGCAAGCTGGGAGGCAAGCTGAGGGTCGGGTTCATGTCCCAGCTTTCGCCGGACGGTCAGTATGTCGTTACGACGATCAACGATCCCGGAACCCCGCAGACTCCGGCCCAGCGCCGCAAAAATCCTCAGGACATCATGGGCAACTACTACGTTGCCAACTTCATGAACTACCGGTTCCTGCAGGTGTTCTACCCGACACGGGGCGTCCTGGCTTGGTACAGCCGCGAGACGGGCCGACTCCAGCCCCTTCCCGGGGCAGACGACCCTCGCTACGTGCACGCCAATGCGGTTTGGAGCCCGGATGGCAAATACCTCGTTTTTCTTCGCGCCGAAGCCCGCGAGGCGTACCCGGTGGGAAGCAAGCTTGCCGAGTATCCGAACGACCCGAACGAAACCGCGATTCAGTACGACCTCTATCGCATCCCGTTTAACGGCGGGAAAGGGGGAGTTGCCGAAGCCATAGCAGGGGCATCCGGGAACGGGATGAGCAATACTTTCCCAAAGCTCTCGCCTGATGGACGCTGGATTGTCTTCACTCAGTGCCGGAACGGGCTGCTGATGCGCCCCGACAGCCGACTTTTCATTGTCCCGGCCGAAGGCGGACAGGCGCGATTGATGCGCTGCAACACGCCGCTCATGAACTCCTGGCACAGCTTCTCGCCAAACGGCCGCTGGCTGGTGTTTTCCTCCAAGAGCCGGTCACCTTACACTCAGATGTTCCTGACCCACGTTGACGAGAATGGGAACGATACGCCGGCAATCTTGATCGAGAATACAACCGCCGCCAACCGGGCGGTGAATATCCCTGAATTCCTGAACATCACGCCCGATCAGATCGCCACGATGGACGCTCCGGCCACGGAGTTCTACCGAGTATTCGATCTTGCGGCCGAGCTGCGAAAAAAGGGGGACTATGACGCCGCCATTAGCGAGTGGCGGCGGGCACTCCAGATGAGTCCTAATGATGTCCGCGTCTACCACAATCTTGGGGTCGCGCTGGCCGCCAAGGGCAGTTTTTCGGAAGCGATCGATCAGTACCAGAAAGCGCTGGCCGTTGACCCGGAATATTCCGACAGCTATGTCGGCTGGGGATTTGCGTTGTCTCGAAGCGGAAGGGTTGACGAGGCTATACCCAAACTTGCGAAAGCACTGGAGCTCAACCCTAAAGACGCAAGCGCCATGAGCAACCTGGGTGCCGCCATGCTGGAGACAGGGAGGATCGACCAGGCCGTCTGGTATTCCGAAAAGGCGCTCGAGATCAACGCGTCAGACCCGGAGGCGCGAGGCAATCTGGCCGTCGCCCTAGCCATGTCGGGCCGGCCGACCGAGGCCATCCCGCACTTTGAGCAAGCCCTGGCGGCAAGCCCCGACTCCCCGGGACTCCACTACAACCTGGGATTTGCTCTGCTCGAAACAAACCAGGCGGAAAAGGCGATTGCGCATCTTGAAAAGGCCCTGACTGCCGACCCCACCTCGGCCGATCTTCATTACCATTTAGCCAACGCCTACGCGGCAAGCGGGCAGCGAGCACAGGCACTGGAAACCGCGCGAAAAGGCCTGGGCCTGGCCCTCCAGCAGAACAACCAGGAGCTGGCCACAGCCATCAGAACGCGTATTGCGGCTCTGGAAGCGACGCCCTGAAGTTAAAGAGAAGCATGTGACAGAAGACCGGATTCCGGCGGTCATTTCGGAGGAATAGGCCGGCGCCTGAACGAAAGAAGCAGAACAAGCGCGCAGGCAAAGAGCACAAGGGACACCATCTGGGCAAAAGTCAGCACGCCAAAAGGCCTCACCCCGCCGTTATCTGCCCGCAGGAACTCGGTAATGAACCGGTAAGTCGAATACCAGAGCATCCCCGTCAGGAAGACATGACCGTCGAACTCCGGGCGTTTGACAAGCCGGAATAGAAGGAAGAAACAACCAAGGCCGAACAAGGACTCGTACAGCTGGGTCGGATGAACCGGGAGAGAGCGCGCGCAGGCTGCCGGAATCTGACCGGCCTTGAGCTGCACGCTGAAGACATTCGTGCCGGCTGGAAAAGCAACTCCCCAGGGCAAGCCGGTCACGTGCCCGCCGTTACAGCCATTCAGGAAGCAACCGATGCGCGTCAGAAAGAGGCCGAGCGCCAATCCCGGGGTCGCCGTGTCCAGGAACAGGAAAACCGGGTAGGGGCGGAAGGCGTAATACACCAACCAGGCGGCCAGGAGTCCGACAAGCCCGCCATACAAAGAGGCACCGCCGGATCTCCATCCGTACCACTCGCCGATGCCGAACTGAGCCAGGTAGAGAAGCTTGGCTCCGACCAGGAGCGAGGGGATGCCCCAGAACAAAAGGTTCCTGGCGGTTTCCGGCGCCTGGCCGGCGCGCCTCCAGAGGCGAATCGTCAGCAGGCTGCCGACGATAAGGGAGAGGCACAACATGAACCAGTAGTTGGGAACGATCCACGGGCTGAGCCCGTGGGCTACCAGCCATTGCATGAACACCCGGCGCATGAGGACCCGCTCCTATCTGGTCATTTTCATTTTTTCGCCGTGTTGCCTGGGAGCGCAGGCGCTCCCAGCCATTTACTTTTTTGCCCGGTGGCCAGGGCGAAGTCGGTGCAACCAGCCGTGGTGAATGGGGCTTTTATTGTGGCCGGACTCTCCAGAGTCCGGCAGCCGGGCTGGGAGCCCGGCGAAAACGATGGTTGCAGCTCGCCGGTTCAGGCCGACCCCGGGGGTCGGCTGCCGGACTCTGGAGAG